>JALWJW010000075.1 GCA_026996935.1 Hyphomicrobiales bacterium | reverse complement strand
GATGAAGGAATCTTTAACGATTCACGATACTTTGCAACAGTCCGACGGGCAATTTCAATCCCCTGATCGGTCAGAATCTCAACAATGGCATCATCTGAGAGAATTTTCTCAACCGATTCATTGTCGGTCAATTGTTTAATCAGATAACGAATTGATTCAGCCGAATACTCACTTTCCCCATTTGTTGAGGCAATAGCGGTGGTGAAAAAATATTTCAATTCAAAAATACCGCGCGGGGTTTCGATATATTTATTTGATGTCACCCGTGAAACGGTTGATTCATGCATTTCAATGACATCAGCCACATTTCGCAGGTTTAAAGGCTTTAACGCATGAATACCTTCGATTAAAAACGCATCCTGCTGGCGCACAATTTCACGTGAAACAGCCAGAATTGTGCGGGCGCGTTGTTCTAAACTTTTCACCAGCCATGTGGCTTCGCTATGACATTCAGAAATATAAACTTTATCTTGCTCTCGTTCTGCACTTGCGGAAACCGTGGCATAATATTTATTATTGACCAAAACGCGCGGTAAAGTTTCAGAATTAAGTTCAACAATCCATGTGCCATCAGGGGCCGCACGCACAATGACATCTGGAACAACCGGTTGTACTGTCACTGAACCATATGCCAGGCCAGGTTTTGGATCAAGTTCACGAATTTCACCCACCATTTCATATATGTCGTCTATATCAACACCACATAATTTTTTTAGTTTGGGAAATTCGCGTTTTGCCAACAGGTCAAGATTATTAACCAGGGCTTCCATAGCGGGATCAAAACGATCCTTTTCAATCAATTGAAGCTTAAGGCAATCTTTTAAATCTTTCGCAAAAACCCCTGTAGGTTCAAAGGTTTGCATAATTTTTAACGTATCTTCAACCGTTTGCACATCGCTGCCTAAAGCTTTGGCAATGCTTTCAATGTCTGAGCCCAGATAACCGCTTTCATTCAACGTGCCAATGAGATAAAGGCCAATTATACGCTGTGCCGGGTCAGAAATAGCTAATTGCATTTGTCTTTCCAGATAATCGCAAAGTGTTATTTCTTCCGGCAGAATATTTTCAAAATTAAATCCGTCACGATCAAATGAGCCAGAACCTGATGAAGTCCCAACTGATGACCAACTGGAATCCATTTGGGCTGATTGGGTTCTGTCTTGAGTATCAGCACGCGCTTCATCGGCATACACATTGCCTAAATCCACGTCCATATTTTCCAGGGTTTTACTGACATCACCTTCGGCCGGCAAAGGGGCTGTTTCTATAGCTTTATCTGCTAAAGGTTCTGCAGGAATTTCACTATCGCGTTGCTCTGCTTTTTCCAATAACGGGTTTTTTTCAAGCTCGGCTTCAACAAATTCCTGCAGCTCAAAATTTGACATTTGCAAAAGCTTAATCGCTTGTTGCAATTGCGGTGTCATCACCAGGGATTGTCCCTGGCGCATATCCAATCGTTGTGTCAATGCCATATCAATGCAGCTACTTTGTGTTACTCAAACCTGGCGGAGGATACCGCCTTTTGAAACAACACTACAGGGTGAATCTTTCACCTAAGTAAAGCTCACGAACATTTTTATTGGCAACCACCTCTTGCGGGGTGCCCTCCATTAAGACCGTACCTTCAAGGAGAATGAGGGCTCGGTCGATAAGCTCGAGGGTTTCTTTGACGTTGTGATCCGTAATAAGCACCCCGATTCCCCGAGAGGTGAGCTGTCGCACCAACTGGCGGATATCACCGATTGCAATTGGATCAATCCCTGCGAATGGCTCATCGAGGAGCATGTATTTAGGGTTGGCTGCAAGCGCTCTTGCGATTTCGACCCGACGACGCTCGCCGCCAGATAACGCCACAGCTGGCGAATGCCTAAGGTGGGTAATGTTAAACTCATTTAATAACTCACGCAACTTACTATCACGCTGTTTTCGATCTTTATAAGTCAGCTCGAGAACCGCGCGAATATTTTCCTCTACTGTCAGCCCTCGAAAAATCGAGCTTTCCTGAGGTAAATACCCCACACCCAAACGCGCCCGTTTATACATGGGCAGGTGTGTAATATCTTCACCATCAAGTTCTATTGTGCCTTTATCTGCTGCAATAAGACCTGTGACCATATAGAACGTGGTCGTCTTACCTGCACCATTTGGGCCCAATAAGCCTACAGCTTCTCCACGACGAACCGTCAAACTGACATCACGAACCACAGGACGGTGCTTGAAGCTTTTATACAAACTTGTTGCGACCAAACCTTGCGATTTGTTTTGTTCATAAACACCTTGATCATTCATTGGACAACAATCCAACTGATCTGTAATAGCCAACTCTTTTGCAATCTTACCTGCCGTTCTTACTCGCCGTTGTATCTGGCTTTAAAGCAAAACTGATGGTTAAAACACTGTTTTAGAACTTGTTCGTCTATGTGCATTACTCATCAATATGATTAATTTTGGATAAACTAATTGTAGAAAATTGTTTTTATTTTGGCACGAACGAGCCTTTAACCCGTCCCCCCGTCATTTCACTACGATTGGTTTTTAGATTTATGTTGAGTTTTTTACCTTTAACAATTGTTGCCCCTTGATGAACAACAACATTGCCACCGACAACTGCTGTATTTTTACGCACATTCATCCGCGCCCACTGGCCGGTAATACGTTGCTTTTTTGTGATAATGACAACATTTCCGGTTGCATAAAGAAAAGTTACAACAGTCTTTTCTTTTCCCTGTTTGTTTTTTTCTTTTATGAAATCAACAACAAGCTTATCTGAGTTTAATGTTGTATCACCGCGCACAGCTTTAACTGCACCGACAAAAACCGCTTTATTTTTTTTGTCAATAATCTCCATTTTATCGGATTCAATATCAACGGGTTGTTTCTTTTTGGTTGATTTAGATAGATCTGAAGTATTAACCGTTTGTGCAAATGTTTGAGGGGTTTGGGCTCCCATTGTAAAAGTTGCCAGCGCCAGTACAGCCCCAATTTTGGTTACACTTTGAACGGTCATTTTCATTTTTTTCCCTGCTTATCTGTTTTACCAGTTTGTTCTATTTCTGTTTTTATCAATTCATCGCCTGAAACATCATTTTTCGAACTTGCATCAAAATGGGTTTTTACGCCACCAAAAAACAAAACACGGGCACCATTTTCAGTAATATCGACACCATTTGCATTAATTGTACCTTGCGCAAACACCACCTTTACAGGGACTTTGGCAAATAAACGCTTTTCCTTCAGCTTTATCTGGGCCTTTTCAAGATATGCCGTATACTGACCTTGTGAGCTTAACTTGATGTTACCGGCCAAATTTAAAATACGTTTTTCTTTATCATAATCCCCACCTTTGGCCGTCACCCGCATCATATCGCCTGTTTTTTTACGTAACTTTCCAGACACCATTGTCAAATGGGCAATATCACTATTGGTTTTGTCCTGCAGAACAGATTGCGCCTTCATTTCATAGGGCTGGTCATCTTTATCGAATCCTGTGATGGTTGAAACACCAGAAGAAACCTGTTCGGGTAAAGGCATATTTGTAATAGGTTTGGGCGGTTTGGTAAATAATGATGCAAACAGACCCGCTTTTACCAAAAATAAGCCAATCAGCCCAACAGTTACCGTCAAAACCAATGCTTTTAAGGCCTTTACAAGTCTAAATTTTTTTGGTGCCGGACGGTCCATAGTTATTTCAACTCATTTTAAAGCGGATCATGTTTTGTTTGAAACCCAAACACTGCTTGAATTGTCAGATTGTCAACAATGATTAAAGCTAATCAATGATGAGCGAAAATATCATTATCTGCCCAACCGGCCAAATCAAGCGCACAGCGGGTTGGCAAGAACTCGAAACACTTATTTGCCAATTCCATACGACCTTCGCGTTTAAGCATTTGATCCAGTCGAATTTTTAACTCGTGTAAATATAAAACATCGCCAGCAGCATATTGTTTTTGTGCATCAGACAATACAGCAGAACCCCAATCAGAGCTTTGTTGTTGTTTTGAAACATCAACGCCAAGCATCTCACGAACCAGATCTTTCAAACCATGGCGATCTGTATATGTGCGGACTAATTTTGAAGCTATTTTTGTGCAATAAACAGGGGCCACATCTACATCTAAATAAGCTTTGAGAACGGCAATATCAAAACGAGCATAATGGAATATTTTTATCACTTCATTATTGGCCATCAAGGCTTTCAGGTTTGGTGCAGCGTATGAGTTTCGATCCAACTGAACCAGATGAGCATTACCATCGCCGGCTGAGAGTTGAACCAGACATAATTTATCACGGTGGGGATTTAGCCCCAGAGTTTCCGTATCAATTGCAACTGATTTACCAAAATCAACATCATCAGGCAAATCGCCTTTGTGGAGTTTAATCGCCATGTTTTTTCCTTTTTTGATCTCGATCCTGGCTGCAAGATAGCTTTACATTTAGATATATAGAACATTTTGCGGCTTTTTGGGGGCCATCGGGGGCATCCTGATCTATTCATCCGGGTTTATAAGATCAAATCTGGATGTAAACAAGCATTTGCAATAAAACTTCTTTTCAACACTCGGCAACCACTATAAAACGTAACCAAATGACAAAAACTAGGGATTATTGACCATGTCTTTGCAAGCAAAGCCCAAACAGGCACAACTCATAACAATTTTCGGTGGTTCTGGCTTTATTGGTCGTCATTTAATCCAAAAACTGGCAGCACAAGGCTATCGCATCCGGGTTGGTGTCCGCCGGCCTGATTTGGCCGGTCACCTGCAACCGCTTGGTGTTGTTGGTCAGATTATGCCTGTTCAAGCCAATGTTCGCTTTCCCCAATCACTGGAAAGTGCATGCCAGGGTGCCGACATTGTAATTAACCTTGCCGGTATTTTAACCCCATCAGGCAATCAGAGTTTTTATGCAGTGCATGAATTTGGGGCCAAAGCGGTTGCCCAAGCAGCAGCTAAGGCCAATGTTTCCAGACTTGTTCATATGTCAGCCATTGGCGCTGATGTTAATGCGACCAGCAAATACCTTAAAAGCAAGGGTGTTGGAGAAGAAAACGTAATAAAAGCCTTCCCATCAGCCACAATCGTGCGCCCTTCACTGGTCTTTGGTCCTGAAGATATGTTCTTTAACCAGTTTGCCGAATTGGCTCGTTTTAGTCCTGTCCTTCCCCTCATTGGTGGTGGCCACACAAAATATCAACCTATCTATGTTGGTGATGTGGCGAAGGCTGTTGCTAATATTTTAGACATATCAACAACCGGAGGAAAAATATATGAATTGGGTGGACCTGAGATTTTAAGTTTTAAACAATTGTTGCAATTCATCCTCAAAACAACCAAACGCAAAAGATTGCTTGTACGGCTACCATGGTTCATTGCAAAGTTGAAAGGGCGTGTTTTAGGGCTGTTGCCGAATCCTATTTTAACTTACGATCATGTTATTATGATGCAATCAGATAATGTGGTTTCTGATGAAGCAAAAGAAGCGCGTTGTACTTTACAGGATTTAGGCATTAACGGTGAAACCATTGCCGCCCAGGTGCCTGCCTATCTCTATCGCTATAAAAAATTTGGCCAATATACCGAAACAGGTAATTCAACAATTTAACTGATCCATATTCATCAAAATATGAACTCTTAAAATACCCTATTGAATCTCTAGGTCTTAGCCCTAAATGTGTTTGAACAAACCGCATATATTGACTTGTGCGCTAACCATGACCATTCAAAATGTTGAAAAACGGTGCGAGAGTGCGAAAAATACTCTATACCCATTAAAACAAACCGAAAACTTGGCATATTTGCCTCATATTATCTGATACTTACAATAGAAATTTGTTTGAAATGACTTCATTATATCACTATCCCCTCGATCCATTTTGTCGCCGTATCCGCTTAAGCGCTGGTGAATATAAGCAAGAATTAGAACTGATTGAAGAAAAGCCCTGGCAGGCTCGGGCTGAGTTTTTACAACTCAACCCAATTGGCGCGGTGCCTGTTCTGGTCAATGATGATGTGGTTGCAGCAGGTATTGAAGCTGTGGCTGGATATATTGAAGATCACCGCCCCCAAGATATGCCATCACAAATTGGCAATGGTGATAAAGAGCGGGCTGAAGTGCGCCGTTTAACCTCATGGTTTGATACAAAGTTTCATCACGAAGTTTCAGCCCCTTTATTGGTTGAAAAAGTCATTCGCCGGTTTGTGTCACCAGAAGCAGGTGGCGGAGCACCTAATATGAATGTGGTACGTCAGTCGCTTGATATGATCCGCCCTCATCTTGAATATATTGGCGCTCTTACAGAAGATCGTAATTGGCTGGCAGGAAATGAAATTTCAACCGCCGACTTTGCAGCCGCAGCGCACCTCTCTATCGTTGATTATTTGGGTGATGTGCCATGGAGCGAAAATGAAAAAGCAAAAGCGTGGTATCAGCGGATAAAATCACGCCCAACCTTTAGAACCTTATTAGGCGATAAAGTCACTGGCATGCCTGCATCACGCACTTATGTAGATCTTGATTTTTAGAACTTAGGTCCCAAGATTTAGAGCCTTGGGATATATGACACCATGGCACCAACATTAAAGCAACAACTCACCCAACGCGCGGGTGAGTTGGGCTTTGATGTGGTGCGTTTTACCGATGCCAGTTTGCCAGAACTAACGGGCCAAAGGCTGGTTGAGTTTACTGAAAATGACTATCACGGTGATATGGACTGGATGCCGCGCACACTTGATCGCCGGCAAACGCCAACAGATATGTGGCCAAATGCAAAATCTGCCATTGTGTTGGCTTTAAACTATGGACCCGAAACCAATCCACTTGAACGCTTACAACAAAAATCAACAGGGAACATTTCTGTTTATGCGCTTAATCGCGATTACCATGAACTCATCAAAGGTCG
>JALWJW010000074.1 GCA_026996935.1 Hyphomicrobiales bacterium | reverse complement strand
GAAGACGGGTTGTATGTACTTGAAGACAAACTCAAAGATCCAAAATTTGTCGACAAAATGGCGCGCTTTGTTAAAGCCAGCATGAAAGGTTGGGCATTTGCTCGTGAAAATCCAGATGCAGCAGCAGACATTGTTCTTGAAAACGATGCCAGTGGCGCACAAACAGAAAAACACCAACGCCGCATGATGCGTGAAATAAACAAACTGACCAAGGGTGGTGGTGTACTTGATCCTGCAGATTACGAACGTACAGTAAAAACACTGCTTTCTGGTGGTTCTGACCCTGTGATTTCAAAAGCACCTGAAGGGGCCTGGACACACGCAGTAACCGATAAAGCGAAATAAGCTCAAAAACCTTTACGATGATGATGAAAGGGCTATGTGAAAACATAGCCCTTTTTGTCTGCTTAAATGACGTGTGGTTACAAGTTTTGCACAACTCATAGGTGGTGTTGTTTTGACACGTGACTATTTTTTAAAATTAAGTTAATCTGAAATCTGCTTGGTTACTGTATAATGTATTTTCTAAATTCATTTTCTGCTTTAAAATGACAAGCTCTGCGTTCTTTAAAAGGATGCAACTTTCCAAGCAAAGTAAAACGCATAAAAAAGATGACCTTTTCGTGACTTTAATTTCTAAATTCAAACCGATAACACCTGCGCAGGAACTTAAGCGTGGATTTTACAATTTTAAGTCTGTGATCTGGGCATTGATTTTCAAGGAATTTAAAATCCGCCTAGGAGAAAGTAAACTAGGCATTGTGTGGGTGCTAATTGAGCTGATTGTTTCAATGATCGTAATGTCTTGGATATGGCTTATCATCGGTCGTACAAAAATAGACAACATACATGTCATGCTTTTTCTTGGTGCAGGATTCACTATATTTTTTATAATTCGGCGTGGTTTTTCCCCTGTACCACAGGGTATTAAATCAAACTCTGCCCTGTTAAATTATCCAGGCGTAAAACCAATTGATACCATTTTTGCGCGGTTTATTCTCGAGATGTGGTTACATTCGATAGCCGTCATATTATTATTTTTTTCATTATTCTGGATATTGGGCCTGAGCCCAATTTTTTCAGATCCATTACTTTGTTTTCAGGCGCTTGGCTCTTCTGCAATGTTGGCTCTTGGCATCGGATTGCTGCTTGGTATCTACCAAACTTTTTATGAAAGTATTGGCAAAGTAATTAGTATCATTACTCAGCCGCTTATGATTATGTCGGCCATTCTTTATTCGATGAATGACCTTCCACAGTCAGCGCGAGAGGTTTTATCCTGGAATCCAATTGTCCACTTGGTTTCTGCTTTTCGTCAAGGTCTGTTGGGGGCTAACGCATTTCCCGAATATGACCTTTCTTACCCTACTTTTTTGGGTCTATTCTTTCTGGGAATTGCTTTTATTTCCTATCATGCAAACAGATTTAGGTTGATACAAAAATGATCCACCTTGAACATGTTTCAAAGTATTACGCCACACCTCGTGGACGCCATTGGGTTCTAAAAGATGTTACGTTGACCATTCCTGATATTGCCAGAGTCGGGGTTGTTGGGCCTAATGGAGCAGGAAAATCAACATTAATGCGGCTGTTTGCTGGTGTTGACGCACCCAATAAGGGTAAAATCATCAGAACTGGCTCTATTTCATGGCCAATGGGGCTCGCACAAAGCATGCATGGTTCGTTAACAGGGAAAGAAAATGCGCGGTTTGCCTGTCATATTCAAGGCCTTGATCGTAATAAGATCCAAACAACGGTTGCTGGCATTCAAGAATTTGCCGATATAGGAAAATACTTTCATATGCCAGTTCGCACATATTCTTCAGGCATGAAAGCACGACTTAACTTTGCCATTGCCATGGCATTTGATTTTGACTGCTATATTATTGACGAACTCACTGCTGTTGGTGACAAGCAGTTTCGTGAAAAGAGCGCCGCAGCGTTTCAGGGAAAACGAGAAGAGTCTTCCTTTATTAAAGTTTCTCACAATCTGAATGAATTAAAAAAAGAATGCAATATGGGGCTAGTTTTATCAAACTCCAAAGCCGTTCTATATCCTTCAATAACTGAAGCTATCAGCGTTTATGAAGACTTTTTGAAAAATCGAGCTTAAAAAGAAGCTGGTCAATAAAGACTTTTTATCTATCCGGGGGCATTTTAAAACTATGAAGAATAGACTATTCAGTATTTCAAGTTTTTTATTCATTATCATCTTCATCATTCCAGTATGTGTGGTTTCTATCTATTATATTGCATTCGCGTCGGATCGCTATGAAAGTACAGCATCAATTTACATTACGAAAGAATCGACAAAATCAAACCCTTTTGATCTATCTCTAATTGGTATCACCAACTCAAGCTCAGCCCGTGATATCCTGGTTTTGAAGGCTTTTATTGAATCACCAAAAATGCTTGACCTGCTAGATAAGGATTTGAACTTACGAAAACACTTTTCAAATCCGAAATACGATTACTTTTCCAGGTTGTCCAAGAATTCTTCTAAAGAGACATTCTTTGAATATTATTTAAAGCACGTCACAATGGTATTTGATGACGAAGCAAGACTTTTGCTGTTAAAAACCCAGTCATTTGATCGTCATTATTCAGAGTCTATATTGAACGGCATCCTCAAACACAGTCAGACTTTTATTGACAAGCTCAACACTAACATCAGCTCATCACAACTCAAATTTTTTGATGCCCAAGTAAAAAAATCGGAGATGGAATTAGCAAAAGAAAAAAGCAAACTCCTTCAATTTCAAAAACAGAACAATATCTTATCAACAAAGCTTACTGCCGGAACAATTATCTCAACAATTACGGCCCTGGAATCCGAATTGGCAGCAAAAAAATCTCTTTTATCTTCGCGGCTGGATGTCTTATCCGAACAAGCGCCAGCTATTCGCAGACTGCGATCCTCTATCCAAGGCCTTGAAAAGCAAATAGCGCTGGAAAATGCCCGCTTAACCAATAAGGATGGCAATGCCTTGAGTGATTTGGATGCTAAATTCCAAGAGATTAAGCTTTTTTTAGAATACAAAACCCTTCGTTACAAAAGCAACATCGATGCCTATGAGCAAGCCCAGAATGAAGCGGCACGGCGACTAAGATTCCTGACTGTAGTTTCACCGCCCACGCTAGCTGATGAAGCATTATACCCCAATCGCCCCTATATCATTCTGACAACTGCTATAATTGCGTTGTTTTTATACTTTATCGCGTCAATCATGGTGGCAACAATTCGCGAGCATACTTGATTAGTAGCTCTTTAAAGGTATCGCACCATATGGATAATATCGCTATGGATATGCTTTCACAGCCCAATCTCAAGATTGGGTTATGTTCTTATGGCATTGCCAGGCGCATTAATATTAATGCGGTTTTGAACCTGAAAAATCCTAAGCTCAAAACAACTCTAACAGTCAGTAATTGTGATCTTTATATTGGTTGGGGCCGTAAAAAATCAGGTACAAATGCGGTTAAATTTGCACAAAAGACAAATGCAAACTTTCTTTTGATTGAAGACAGTTTTGTTCGCTCGTATGCCCCGAGAAGTCTATTTGGCGAACATTCTTACGGATTGGTTCTGGACGACCGGGGTATTTATTATGATGCAAACCAGCCCAGCAGATTAGAGCAACTGATAATCCAATCAAGCGATATCCTACAAGCTGAGCAAGAAGGTCAGGCCATTATAGCCAACCTTACTAATCATAAAATTTGTAAATATAATAATTTCAAGCCTCTTAGTGCCAACATCTCAAAATTAGTTTCCAATGGGGGTGTGCTGGTTATTGATCAAACATTTCAAGACCAATCCATTACCGGCGCAAAGGCTAACGCGCGATCATTTTCTTTAATGCTGGAAGCAGCCATTGATGAAAATATCGGCCAAGAAATATTTGTTAAATTACATCCTGAAGTCATGGCCGGTAAAAAACGGGGCTATTTAAAAAAATTAGCAGAGCGCTATCATTGCACGATACTGACTGAGAATTTCAATCCGTGGGATTTTTTTCCTTTTATTCAAAAAGTATACACCGTTTCCAGCCAGCTTGGGTTTGACGCATTAATGGCCGGGTGTCAGGTTAACTGCTTTGGGCAGCCGTTTTATTCTGGTTGGGGGCTGACCAGAGATCACATTGAGCCTCATTCTGGCAGCAATAAAGACATTACTTTGCGGCGATGTGCAAAACCAACCATCAATCAAGTGGCTTTTGCCGCCTATCATCAATATGCCCGCTATCTTGAACCCTATGATCGCACTGTAAGTGATATCAACACAATTATTCCGATCCTGGCGCATATCCGGGATACTTATAACAAAAACCGCTGTATCGAAAGTTTTTATCAGGTTACTCCCTGGAAACGCAAGCGCATAAAAAAAATGTTTAAACCTCACGGTTCATCCGCTTGGCCTGGCAAAAAACTGTTTTTCT
Source organism: Hyphomicrobiales bacterium (assembly GCA_026996935.1). Classification (GTDB taxonomy): domain Bacteria; phylum Pseudomonadota; class Alphaproteobacteria; order Rhizobiales; family Aestuariivirgaceae; genus JALWJW01. The sequence goes on along the minus strand of JALWJW010000074.1, from coordinate 20,460 downwards.
CCAACCCTGAAAAAGCCATTGCAATGGCCAAGAAACGACACGGCTCATTGGTTGCATGGTCTTCGCGCATTGATGATACGTTACAAGCAAAGTGCGCTAAACAAAAAGTGCCTTTACTACGGCTGGAGGACGGTTTTGTGCGCTCGGTTGGTTTAGGGGCAAATTTCAACCTTCCCATGTCTTTAATTATTGATGGAAAAGGCATTTATTACGACCCTCGCCAACCCAGCGATCTTGAACACCTGCTTGAAACACACACGTTTACAGCGGCAGAAAAACAACGGGCGGCAAATCTACGTCGAACTATGATTGATGCCAGTATCACCAAATACAATCTGAGTGAGAGCAGTCAGGCACTTTCATTTCCTCATGACAAGCAACTGATCCTGGTGCCAGGGCAAGTTGATAATGATGCCTCGATAAAACTTGGTGGCAATAACATGACAGCAATGGATATTCTGTCTCAAGTGCGACGTAAGAACCGTAATGCCCATATTATTTTCAAACCTCACCCCGATGTCGTATCAGGTCAAAGGCCTGGTTTGCTAGATAAAAAACAAGCCCTTCAATTTGCTGATTATTTTGCCGAAGGTATATCCATCGAACACCTGATGACACGATGTGACGAGGTTCATACAATATCATCTCTTACAGGTTTTGAAGCGCTCATGAGGGGTAAAAAAGTCTCGTGTTACGGGATACCTTTTTACGCTGGTTGGGGGCTTACCCAAGATATGGAACGTTGTCCCCGCCGTACCCGAACCCTGTCCTTAGATGAGCTGGTTGCAGGTACGTTGATTATGTATCCGCGCTATTTCGATCCAATATCTAATCTGCCATGTGGGCCTGAGTTGGTGATAAAACGCATACAAGAGGAACGTATAACACCAGCAAAACCTTCTATTTTTATGCGTTCACGCAGTGCTTATGGAAAAATTAAGTTATTCTTTAATAATAATTAAGATATAGCTTTGCAATTATGTGCCAAAATGACAACGAATCATCTTTTTCACGGTAAAATCGATTAATCGCAACGATTCATCATAGAAATTGTTCACAATAAATGATATTGGTCGGTTTGGATTTTGACGCATAATTGCGCTTGAAATGATCTTGGTGATAAAAACCATATAAGGGGCATCTAGTATCGTATGAAACCGTTCGTTTCACAAATAAGCTTTGCTTTGGCCTTGACTCTGGCCGCGTGTGGCGAATTCCCTTCAGAAGGCCCTGCTTTATCTGAAGTTCAAACCATTCATTCCAATGCCAATACTGCTGGCTTTATTCTTATTGATATGTCTGCAAAAGTGGCAGACCACTTAAAAAACATCCAACCAGCCAACATGGATGATAAATTTGGCAAGGGCCGTCCATTCACATCCAGCCACATTGGCATTGGTGATGTGGTACGCATTCAAATTTGGGAGGCAGACCCTGGTGGATTGTTTTCTTCTGCTGGTTCTGTAAATCGTGGAAGCATTCCGGACTCAAGAGTTGATAGTTCTGGCCGCATTTCAGTTCCCTTTGCGGGAACTGTACGTGCAGCTGGGCGAACTTCGCGACAATTGGCGCTTCTAATTGAAAAAAAATTAAGTGAGAAAACTGTTGACCCCCAGGTCCATGTTTCGATTGTTAAAAATATTTCAAATACAGTTTCTATTACAGGTGGAGTTCAACAGCCTGGTATTGTTCCGCTGACAAATAATGGTCTTGATTTATTGCAGATCATTGCCAGTGTGGGCGGCTCTAAATTTCCTTCTTATGAAAGCCGAATATCACTTACCAGAAGTGGTAAAATCGGTACCGCGTATTTATCTCATATCATCAATTCACCACATGATAATATTTACTTGAGACCTGGTGATAAAATTAATATCGAAAAAGTGCCGCAAAGTTTTTCAGCCTTTGGTGCAGTTGCCCAAAAAGGAAAAATCAATTTTGGCTCCGCAAAGCTTTCGGTTCTTGAGGCTATTGGTAAAGTTGCCGGTCTAAAAGACCAGCAAGCCGATCCTCGTGGCGTATTTTTACTACGGTTTGAAAATGCCCGTACTGCATATTCTCTGGCAAATATGCCCAATAATGATCAGCGAAAAACAGTACCCGTAATTTATCGCATCAACCTTAAAGACCCCAATCAGTATTTCTTTGCTCAAGCCATTCAACTACATGACAAAGATATTGTTTACGTGGCCAATGCGCCGTCGGTTGAACTCGATAAATTTATGAATTTGGTTGGTAAAGGCCTTGGTATTGGCCTTAAATCAAGCGCACTTACCACCCCCTGACTTGACAATCAAAATAGCTTACGCACAAAACGATAAGTAGATGTTGTGATGATTTAACGATTGTGCCAAATTCCTGACGCGCAGACGTGTTGAATAAAATTCGAGCAAACGATAAGCCCTCCAAAAAAAGCAAGCCTCACCCTTTGCCTGCAATAGCAATACACAGATCGTTATATTGAGGAAAATTTCTTGGCTGGGGCGGCAGGATTCGAACCTGCGCTCTTCGACACCAAAAGCCGCTGCTTTACCAGCTAAGCTACGCCCCAATATTTCATTGCGAAACATCTCCAAGAGACGCGCACAATAGCGATAGATTATAAATTCGGCAACACCAAAAATTCGTTTTTTTCAGGTTTTTTGTGTTTTTTTTATTCTGCCAGAAACCAACGCCAAACCGGTGCAAACCCTGGGTAAAAATCGGCTAAATTCTCACGATTTTATCACATTTGATAATTTCTCATCGAACCTGCCACGTGTATCAACCAACAAATCTGAATGTTTAAGGATTAGGTCATAGTCAAAACCGTCATGGTCTGTCGCCAACAAGACACAATCAAACGATTTTAAACTATCAACCGTTAATGCCACGCTTTGTAAATCAAACTGATAATTGCGAATTTCAGGAAAGACTGGAATATGCGGGTCACTATAAGCAATTTCAGCGCCAAGGTCCGATAATTTTTGCAATAAAACCACTGATGGGCTTTCACGCATGTCATCGATATTCTTTTTATAAGCAATGCCCAACACCAAAATTTTGCTGCCGCGCACTGATTTTTGCCGAAGGTTGAGCGCTTCCATGATTTTTGCAACGACATAATCAGGCATAGCCGAATTTATTTCACCAGCCAGCTCAATGAACCTGGTATGAACCCCGAATTCTTTGGCTTTCCATGTCAAATAAAAAGGGTCAATGGGAATACAATGCCCTCTCAGTCCTGGACCGGGATAATAAGCCACAAAGCCAAATGGTTTGGTCGCGGCGGCCTTGATAACCTCGTGAATATCAATCCCCATTTTATCAGCAATAATTTTCAACTCATTGACCAGTCCAATATTAACAGCTCGATGGATGTTTTCCAAAAGCTTGGTCATTTCTGCGGCCTGCGTTGAGCTTACAGGGACAATGTGGTCAACAACCTGCCCATAAAGAGCCATACCGACTTCTAAACAAGCTTTGGTTTGGCCACTACAAACTTTCGGGATGGTTTGAGTGGTAAAATCGGGATTGCCGGGATCTTCGCGTTCTGGCGAATAAACTAAAAACGCGTCTTGACCAACACTTAATCCCGCTTGCTCAATACGCGGCAATAACTCTTCCTTTGTCGTTCCTGGGTAGGTGGTGCTTTCAAGTGACACGACTTGGCCTTTGCGCAAAAACGGCATCACCGTTTTCATCGTGCCTAGAATATAGCTTAAATCTGGTTCGCGAAATTTATCCAATGGAGTTGGCACACAAATAATCAATGCATCTACTTTTGATATTTGACTAAAATCTGATGTGGCTTCAAAGCCTGCTGCTTGCGCAACTTTGATCTCGTCTGGCGTGATGCGCTCAATATAGCTTTTCCCTTGAGACAGACAATCCACTTTGGTCTGGTCAATATCAAAGCCAATGACTTTTTACCCAACCTGGGCGTACCTCAGCACAAGTGGCAGGCCAACATATCCAAGGCCAATAATGCCGATAACGGCCGACTTGGATTGTAAGTTTTCAATCAACTGATTTTTCATGTGAGCTCGCAAACTAAAGCGCTTCATGTTTTGCTTTAATCGCAAACACACCACGATGCGCAAGATTATCATACTTTAGGCAGATCACTCCGGTCCAATGACCAGAACGACAACAAAAACGGTTTGAGTTGTTATAAATAAAAAAACGGGCCCCATAAGAGGCCCGTTGGTCAATTTTTTAAATCGTTTAGAAAATCTTATGCTTTAGTTTTTCCAAGCAACATCCAAATGGCTGGAAAAATGCCTGCTGCAAGGGCAGCCTTTAGCACATCGCCATATAGAAACGGGGTCAGGCCGAACTGCACTGCTTTTTCAATACCAATGAAAGTGGTAAGCCATGTAACGCCTGGCAGATAAATTACCGCTGTACCCAAAAGCATAATGGCAAAGGTTTTAAAGACATTTTTGCTGGCTCCGAAACGAACCAGATAGCCAACCAACATCGCAGCGAAAACAAACCCGATTAAATACCCGCCTGTTGGCCCGGCAATATAAGCCAGCCCAATGCCTTTTTCCGGCGTACCGGCAAAAACCGGCAGGCCAGCGGCACCTTGCGCAATATAAAGAGTAACAGTTGCGCTGGCCAAACGCCAACCCATTGCAGCACCCAGGCCAAGAACCACCATCGTTTGTAAAGTTAAAGGTACGGGATAGAATGGAATCTGAACCTTTGCCGACAGCCAAAGCGCCAGTGAGCCAAGCACGGCCAAGGTGATGTTTCGCATCATAATCTGGCTTGAGCTTTGCGGTAAAAAGGTTGCAAGGAGTGTCTGATCATTATTCATTTTATTTTCCTTATTATTTTCGACATTATCGAGAAAGCCATTGTATATTCATTATTCTATATGGTGATTTGCACCATCCAACAATAAAATTGAGATTAAAGTGTCATCTATTCAATTCAACCGTGATTTTGACCCACAATACGGCACCAGTGTGCGGTTAAGCCCGTTGGTTCGCCGCGTGGTTTGTGAAAATGCCAGCCCTTTCACCTTCACGGGCACGGGCACCTATATTGTTGGCAATGGCAATGTTGCGGTCATTGACCCTGGTCCTGATGATCATGAACATCTTAAAGCTTTATTAAAAGCGGTTGAGGGCGAAACCGTCACCCATATCATTATCACCCACACTCATTTGGACCATTCGCCACTGGCTGAAAAACTCAAACAAAAAACAGGGGCCAAGACCTATGGCTATGGCCCCCATGGCACGGGGCTTATTACCAACACAGGTGATGTGCGCCTTGATGCAGGTGGTGATTATGATTTTGTTCCCGATATTGCCATTGTTGATGGTGATATGATTGAGGGTGGTGAATGGCAATTGGAGTCTGTATTCACGCCCGGCCATACATCGAACCATATGTGCTTTGGGCTGCCGCAGGAAAAGGCCCTGTTTAGTGGTGATCATGTCATGGCATGGTCAACCAGCATTGTTGCCCCGCCTGATGGCCGTATGGCTGATTATTTTGCCTCGCTTAAGAAGCTCATGCAGAGAGAAGATGATATTTTGTGGCCAACTCATGGCGGGCCACGCAAAGATCCGCGACCATTTGTACGGGCCTTTCTGACCCATCGCAAAATGCGCGAAGCAGCGATTGAGCGGCGACTTGAAAAAGGTGATCGCACCATTGGTGAAATCGTCAAAACCATTTACGCTGATGTAGATCGCCGCCTTCATCCAGCCGCCGCCATGTCGACCATGGCCCATATTCAGCATTTGATCGAGCAAGAGCGTGTGGCAACCAATGGAAAATTGCGCCTTGATGGAGAATATTGGACACTATGAATTTACTTCCCTTTGCCGGTGGATTAGACGCAACGCCGAATGGTTATTTAATATTTTCAGTTGGCGCCGCCATGCTTTATGGGCTTGTACTTTCTCATGCTCCCAATTTACGACGCATGATTGTTAAAACCCTGTCCATTGGTATTCTTGCCGTCCTAGCCTTTCATTTAGGTGGACCGATGGCGTTGATACTGGCTTTAGGATTTAGCGCGCTTGGTGATGCGTTTTTGGCCAATGAGGGGGATAAAAACTTTCTTGGCGGTTTGGCCTCTTTTCTTATAGCCCACATTTTTTATGTGGTTTTATTTGTAAACCAACCAAACGAAATATTGTTTTTACAACCACTTCGCCTTGTCGGTATCGTTGCCATGCTCGCCCTTTTGGGGTTTATGCTGTTCAGACTTATGCCCAAAGTCGGATCATTAAAACTTCCCGTCCTGGCCTATATGCTGGTCATTTCCATTATGGGCGTGAGCGCTATGGGGGTGGACAAACCATTGGCTATTTTGGGCGCGGTTATGTTTATTGCTTCGGATGCTATTTTGGCAACAGAGAAATTTTTAATGGCAGCAGACAACCCCCACAGGGCAATAAGCTCTATTGCCATTTGGGCGCTTTATTATATCGGGCAATTGCTAATTGCTCTGGCATTTTTAACTTAAAACATGCCTTATGCGTGGCCTGCCTGACTTGATAACATTGCAGCATTTACACCAATTTTTTCAAGGGCCGCGTCATATTTAAATTCTAAGTCCGTACCAAACAGCAAGTCTTCATCTGCATTGCAATGCAGCCAGCCATTAGCCATTAATTCTGCTTCAAGCTGGCCGGGAGACCAGCCCGCATAACCAAGAGCCAATAAAGATTGGCGCGGGCCTTTACCTTTGGCGATTTCCTGCAACACATCTAATGTAGCGGTAAGCCCGACACGATCATTGATTGCTAAAGTGTTGCCTGAATTATTATATTCTCCAGAGTGCAGCACGAAACCTCTGGCTGGTTCAACCGGACCACCGAAATGAACTTTAAAAGAAGGATGACTATAATCAATATCGATATTGTTTTCATCATCGATAAGATTAAGCCGTGATACCAATTCTGAAAACTCCATATGAGGGGCCGGCTTATTAATAATGATGCCCATGGCACCATCATCAGAATGAGCGCACATATAGATGATGGATTTTGCAAATCGCTGATCATCCATTGTCGGCATGGCGATTAGTATTTTTCCATCAAGAAACTGGTTTTGTGTCATTTGGCGCGCCTGCTCTGGCCTTAAAGATTGATATTTGTTTAGAATGTCTTTGAAACAAGACTATAGCATTTATTCGGTTAGTGTTCACTTAGAGATTATGTAAAAGGCATTTTCATGGCGAATTTGTAAGTTTACCTTAGTGTAATTTACACCCATAACAATGACTAAAACGTGATTCTATGTGAGCAATTTTTCACCTATTATCTCAGGTCAGAACTTATTTCCAAATTAATCTAAAGGTTGCCCAATGCGTTGTTTTATTAAATTGTCAGCTTTGATTATGTTATCGGTTGCAGCATCACCTGCAGGTAACGCTCAACAATCAAGCGTCCCCAATTTTTCAAAACCTACAGCGTCACCCATTGCTTCAGTAAAGAAATTTAAGCACAGCACCGTGCGGTTGCTAAAAGGTGATTTTAAAGATGGTGTATGGCAGGTTGGGGTTGAAATAAAAATGGCCCCAAATTGGAAAACCTATTGGAAAATTCCCGGTGATGCAGGCGTGCCACCTGAATTTGTCTGGGAAAAATCCGCTAACTTAAAATCAGCTAAAGTGTCTTTTCCTGCTCCAAACCGTTATGAGGATGTTACGGGTAAAAGCATTGGTTATAAAAAACACGTAATTTTTCCTGTCGAGATCAAACCCTCAACAGATGGCAAACCTGTAAAAGTAGACTTACAATTTTATTATGCCATGTGCAGTGATATTTGCATACCGGCGCAAGCCAATATTGGTTTTGAATTACCAGCAACAGGATCAAGCTTTAGCGATCAGACTAAAATTGATGCATTCAATGCCCAAGTGCCAAAAGTTGATGAAACCCGAATTGGTGTCAATAAAGCAGAAATATTACGGGTGAATGGAAAGCCCAATTTAGCGGTTAGTCTATCGGGCCAATTAGGTAATAAAACAGACATTTTAGTTGAAGGTTTTGAAGATGCGATTTTTGGTGCGCCTTCCTCTTTGCGAAAAGGCAGTGAGGAAACAATCTTTCTTTTGCCTATAGATGAGCTGGAAGAAGATGCTAAGCTGTCTGGCAAGACTCTAAAGCTTACGGTTTTATCAGGTGATATCCGCCTGGAAAGAGATGTGGTTGTTAAATAGGCCGGTTTTTATAATACCACATTCTTGTTCACAGACAGACACAATATGACAACCGCAGTTGGTGAAAGCTCCCTCAGGCAAATTCCACAACCAAACTTGCACAAGGCCGGTTACCTGTTTCAACCAATGGTTATTTCCTCACCTATTTTTTAAACGGTTCCATGCCTTGACGGGCCAGTTCATCGGCCTTTTCATTTCCCGGGTGCCCGGCATGGCCTTTAACCCAGTGCCAGCTTATATCGTGGCGCTCAACAGCTTCAAGCAAGCGCTTCCACAGATCGGCGTTTTTTACCGGTTTTTTTGCGGCGGTTTTCCAACCGTTTTTCTTCCAGCCATGGATCCAAGTGGTAATGCCATTTTTAACATAGTTGGAGTCGGTATAAAGTTTGACTTTACAAGGCCGCGTTAATGCATCAAGCGAAGCAATCGCTGCCATCAGCTCCATTTTATTATTTGTGGTTTCACCTTCTCCACCACACATTTCGCGCTTTTTATCACCAAACTCCAGCAAAGCCCCCCAACCACCAGGCCCGGGGTTTCCTGAACACGCCCCATCAGTATAAATGGTGACATGGCCTTTATCACTTGTGGTTGCATCACTCATGCTTCATTGACCTTTTTTTCCATATCCAAACGCAATTGACGCGGCAGTTTAAAGTTTACAGATTCGCGCGTGGTCTCGGCCCGCTCAACAACGACTTCAAAGCGATCATGGAATTCACTAATCACTTCGGCCACTAACACTTCAGGCGCAGATGCTCCTGCGGTTATACCAACAGTTTGGGGAGTGCCGATTTTTTCCCAATCAATTTCATTTGCCCGCTCAACAAGAACCGAGTAACCGCAGCCATTTTGTTTAGCCACTTCAACCAAACGCTTTGAATTTGAGCTATTGGGTGCACCAACCACAAGAACCACATCACAGCGATCAGCAATCTCTTTAACTGACCCCTGACGATTGGTGGTGGCATAACAAATATCTTCTTTATGGGGCGCTTTGATTTGGGGAAAGCGGGTATGAAGAGCTTCAATGATGTCTTTAGTGTCATCGACAGAAAGGGTTGTTTGGGTGATATAGGCTATCGGTTTTGTTTCATCAATTTCAAGCTTTTCAACATCTTCAACACTTTCAATCAGCTTTACATGGCCCGTTGCCAATTGGCCCATTGTGCCAATCACTTCAGGGTGGCCTTGGTGGCCGATCAATAAAACCTGACTGCCATCTTTATCGTGACGGGCAGCTTCCATGTGAACTTTAGACACCAGTGGACAAGTAGCATCCAAAAAGAACAAATTTCTCAGGCGCGCTGCCTCAGGCACGGTTTTGGGCACGCCATGAGCGGAAAAAATGACAGGGTGATCGCCATCAGGCACCTCGTCAAGTTCTTCGACAAAAATAGCGCCTTTGCGTTTAAGATCATCAACCACATATTTGTTGTGAACAATTTCATGACGCACATAAACAGGTTCGCCATAGGTTTCCAGCGCCCCTTCAACAATATCAATCGCACGCACCACACCTGCACAAAACCCGCGCGGGGCGGCCAGCAATAGTTTGACTGTCGGTTTTTTTGAAGCTGCCATGATACCTGCCTGTCTATCAAAGAGATTACGTTATTTTTTCAGTACTGTTTTTACTGCCCCTTAATGCGACTTGAGGTGTGGAAATGTCAAGAAATAGGTGGTTTCAACATGGTCGCGCTGTTGACTTGTCGCTTAGTGTTGGTAATGTGCCGCTATCTGTAGCGGGAGAGCGTGTTGGTGATTGACCAATACCACCGAAGGAGCAACCACCCCGGAAACTCTCAGGTATCAGGGACCGCTATAGACAAGACACTCTGGAGAGCAGTAGCATTTAAGCTACTCACCGAAGGGGGTAAGCCTGCTATTTAAGTTTGTTTATCAAACTTGACTTCAGGCGAAATCTCTCAGGTTTGCAGACAGAGGGGGTGTGCAACTGCCATTTGGCAGAATGTGCAGTCCTGAAAAATGCAAACAAAAAAGAGAACACATTGTCTGATTTACTCAAAACTCCCCTTTATGATCTTCATGTGGAAAACGGTGGCCGCATGGTCGGCTTTGCCGGCTATGATATGCCTGTTCAATACAAAACCGGCATTGTGAGCGAACACATCCACACCCGAGAAAAGGCCGGCCTGTTTGATGTTTCCCATATGGGGCAGGCCTTTCTTATTGGTCCAGATCATGAAACTGTTGCGGCGGCTTTGGAAAAACTTGTTCCAGCCGACATTTTAAACCTTGGCAAAGGCCAGCAGCGTTACACCCAACTCATCAATGAAGATGGTGGCATTATTGATGATTTGATGGTGACGCGCCAACAAGATGATGAAGGCACTCTATATCTGGTGGTGAACGCGGGCTGCAAGCAAGGTGATTATGACTGGATCAGAAAACACCTGCCGCACGGTATTCATTTAGAAGAACATAGCGATCATGCCCTTATCGCATTGCAAGGCCCGGCCGCTGTTGATGTTATAGCGAAACATTGCCCACAAGCTGTTGATATGGCGTTTATGGATGGGATTGCCAGCCAGTTTAAACTTGGTGATGAAGATATTGAAATTCATATTTCACGCTCGGGTTATACGGGCGAAGATGGCTATGAAATTTCTGTCGCCAACGATAAAGTGCGCGCGGTTGCCGATGCACTTTTAGCCAATGATGATGTCATTCTCATCGGCCTTGGTGCGCGCGATTCATTGAGGCTAGAAGCCGGCCTCTGCCTTTATGGTCACGACATTGATATGGAAACATCTCCGATTGAAGCAGGTCTTTTATGGTCCATTGGCAAACGCCGCCGGCAAGAAGGCGGATTTATTGGCCAGGAGCGCATTTTACGTGAAATCGCTGAAAAACCATCACGCCGCCGTGTGGGCATCAAGCCATTGGGCCGTGCCCCTGCACGTGATGGCACCGAAATTCAAAATCTAGAGGGTGAAAAAATCGGGGAGATCACCTCGGGCGGCTTTGGCCCCAGCGTTGGTGGCCCTGTTGCCATGGGCTATGTGCAAGCCGCCTTTGCCAGCCCAGAAACCAAGGTTCAACTCATTGTTCGGGGCAAAGCCCTTGAAGCAGAAATTTCGCGGATGCCTTTTGTACCGCACAACTTTAAACGGTAAAATTTTCTATCAATTCAATAAGGACAGTCAAAATGAAAAATGCAAAATTTAGTGAAGACCATGAATGGGTAAAAGTGGATGGCGACATTGCCACCATCGGCATTACCAACCACGCACAAGAACAACTTGGTGATGTGGTTTTTGTTGAGTTGCCGGAAGTTGGCGGCACCATTGCCAAAGGTGAAGATGCCGGTGTGATTGAATCTGTTAAAGCGGCCAGTGAACTGGTTGCTCCTGTCAGTGGTGAAGTGGTTGAAACCAACGGATCACTTGAAGATGAGCCAGGTTCTGTTAATGAAAACCCTGAAACAACCGCATGGTTTATTAAGGTCAAATTATCTGATGCCAGCGAGCTGGACGGCTTGATGGATTATGATGCTTATCAAGCCTTCATCGCCTAACAGCTTCTTATCAATAAAACATCAAGAGTATCTATCATGGCCAATAATAGCCCTTCAGCTAAACGCCCTAGCCTTTCTGACCTGCAACCGGGTGCAAATTTTATTCCGCGCCATATCGGGCCAAGACCTCGCGACATTAAAGAAATGTTGGACGTAATTGGCGAGCCCATGCTTCATACTCTGATTGATAAAGTGGTGCCGCAAGCCATTAAGGTGCAGGGCCTGCTTGATTTGCCAACGCCCGTCAGTGAACGCAATGTGCTTTCTGATTTACGTAAAACGGCGATGCGCAACAAGGTTTTCACCTCTATGATCGGCATGGGGTATTATGGCTCTATCATGCCTAAAGTGGTATTGCGCAATGTGCTTGAAAGCCCGGGTTGGTATACTGCTTATTCGCCCTATCAGGCAGAAGTTAGCCAAGGTCGATTGGAAGCGTTAATGAACTTCCAGCAAACCGTCATTGATATGACGGGCATGGCACTGGCCAATGCCTCGCTGCTTGATGAAGGCACAGCGGCCGCAGAAGCCATGGCAATGGCGCACCGCGTTGCGAAAAACAAAGTTAATGCGTTTTTTGTTGATATCGATACCCATCCGCAAACCATTGGAGTGATTAAAACCCGCGCGGCAGCTTTTGGTTTTGAAATCATTGTTGGTGACCCGTTTAAAGAACTTGATGCTTCAAAAGTGTTTGGGGCCTTATTGTCTTATCCCGGTTCCAGTGGGCAAGTGAGCGACTTTAGTGACACCATTGCGCAATTACACGATGCCAAAGCACTGGCGATTATGGCCACCGATTTAATGGCGCTGGCGCTGTTAAAATCACCGGGCGAACTGGGCGCAGACATTGCCGTTGGGTCTTCACAACGTTTTGGTGTTCCGATGGGATATGGTGGGCCACACGCGGCATTTTTTGCCACCAGCGATGCCTATAAACGCTCAATTCCCGGCCGCATTATTGGTGTGTCTGTTGATACACAAGGCCAAAATGCCTATCGCATGGCGCTGCAAACCCGCGAGCAACATATCCGCCGCGAAAAAGCCACCAGTAACATTTGCACCGCGCAGGTTTTGCTGGCTGTTCTTGCCGGGTTCTTTGCAGTTTATCACGGTCCAAAAGGCATCAAGCGGATTGCACAACGCATTCATCGCTTTGCCGAGGTGTGTGCCCAAGGCATTAAATCTTGCGGGTACGAAGTTAAGACAACACAGTTTTTTGATACGATCACGGTTTACACACCTGGTCGTGCGTCTTCAATTGTCGCTAAAGCCAAAGAAAAGAAAATCAATCTGCGGTTTGTTGATGCTGATCATGTGGGGATTTCGTGTGATGAAACCACGCGCAAATCTGAGATTGAGAAATTACTGACCTGCTTTAAGTCTTCAGTATTAGCCAAACAAAGCATCTATGATCTTGATGACCAAACAAGCGAAGCTATTCCTGCCGCATTGGCGCGCACCAGCGAATATCTCACCCATCCAACATTTTCAATGTATCAAAGCGAAACTGAGATGATGCGCTATATGCGTCGGTTGAAAGTTAAAGATGTGGCGCTTGATCGTTCGATGATCCCGCTTGGCTCGTGCACCATGAAGCTGAATGCCACCACCGAAATGATCCCGATTACATGGCGTGAATTTGCCATGATGCACCCGTTTGCCCCGCTTGAGCAAACCCAAGGCTATCAGCAATTGTTTGAAGACCTTGAAAGTGCGCTGTGTGAAATTACAGGATTTGATGCGGTATCCCTGCAACCCAATGCAGGCAGTCAGGGTGAATATTCCGGCCTTTTAACCATTCGTCATTATCACGAATCGCGCGGTGAAGGCCACCGCAATATCTGTCTCATTCCTGTTTCTGCCCATGGCACCAACCCCGCCTCTGCGGTTATGTCAGGCATGAAAGTTGTCATTGTTAAATGTGATGAAAATGGCAATGTTGATGTGGAAGATTTAAAGGCTCGCGCACAAGAGCATGCCGATAACCTGGCTGCCCTGATGATTACATACCCGTCAACCCACGGGGTGTTTGAAGAAGCCATTGCCGATATTTGTCAAATTATTCACGATAATGGCGGGCAGGTTTATATTGATGGTGCCAATCTTAATGCCATGATGGGTTTGGTGCGTCCGGCTGATGTAGGCGGTGATGTTTGCCATATGAACCTGCATAAAACTTTTGCTATTCCCCACGGCGGCGGCGGGCCGGGCGTTGGGCCAATTGGCGTAAAAGCCCATTTGGCCCCGTTCCTTCCTGGCCATGCAGTTGTTGATGGTGTAAACCCGGCGCAAGGCAAAGGCCAAACTATTGGCGAGGTGTCATCTGCACCCTGGGGCTCTGCCTCTATCCTGCCTATCTCGTGGGCGTATATTGCCATGTCTGGGGCTGAAGGATTGAAACGCTCAAGCGAGATTGCCATTCTCAATGCCAACTACATTGCCAAGCGCCTCGATCCTTATTTCCCTGTGGTTTATAAAGGCACCAATGGTTATGTAGCCCATGAGTGCATCATTGATTTACGCGGGTTTAAAGATCGTTGTGGCATTTCGGTTGAAGATGTTGCCAAGCGTTTAGTCGATTATGGCTTCCACGCGCCAACGATGTCATGGCCCGTGCATGAAACCATGATGATTGAACCAACCGAATCTGAATCAAAAGAAGAGCTTGATCGCTTTTGCGATGCAATGATTGCCATTCGCGGCGAGATTGCCAAGGTTGAAGCGGGTGAAATTTCGGCTGAGAACAGCGTTTTGCACAATGCTCCGCACGTTCATCAATTATTATTAGAAGACTGGACACGCAAATATTCACGCCGCGAAGCTTTCTTCCCGCTTGAATATGTTAATGGGGATAAATTCTGGCCACCTGTTGGCCGCATTGACAATGTACAAGGTGACCGCCACCTTGTGTGCACGTGCCCGCCATTAACCCATTATCAGGATGCCGCTGAATGAAGACACTTCGGATTATCGTTTTTACAAGTCTTATAGCAACAACCAGTGTAAATGCTGGCCCTGCGATAGCTGGATATAAAAGCAATACCGAAGCAAAGTTTCAAACATGGATTAAGCAGCTTTGGCCACAAGCCAAGGCTGCCGGCATTTCACGTGCCACTTTTAATACGGCATTTAAGGGGGTTCATCTTAATTGGCGATTACCCGATTTGGCCCCTCCCGGCCAGAAATTGCGCGACAAAACTAAAAACCGTCAAACCGAATTTGGCTCACCTGGGCGATATTTTCGCGAGAAAAATATCAATGCGCTCGTACAGCGCGGACGAAAAATGAAAACGAAATGGCAAGGAACACTTAAAGCCATTGAAGCTAAGTATGGCGTGCCTCAAAATATTCTACTAGCGGTTTGGGGGCGCGAAACCAGTTTTGGTGCGGTTAAAATTCCTTATGATACGATACGTTCATTGGCTACATTATCATTTATGGGGCGGCGCAAAAATTTCTTTCATCCAGAACTCATTGCGGCGCTGAAAATTTTGCAGCAGGGTCATATTTCACGCAAAGAGTTAAAAAGCTCGTGGGCGGGCGCGATGGGGCAAACCCAAATGCTACCGCGCAAATTTTTAAAATATGCTGTCGACTTTGACAGGGATGGTCGTAAAAACATTTGGACATCGGTCCCTGATGCGCTGGCCACAACGGCGCGTTTCTTAAAGTCTCAAGGGTGGAATTCTAGCTATTCATGGGGCTATGAGGTGACCATGCCATCTGGTTATAGCTGCACTCTTGAGGGCCCGCACCGCGCGCAACCGATCAGCAATTGGGTTCAATCTGGCTTACACCGCACGCGTGGGCGTAAATTTTCTAAAGCTCGATTAAAAACCAAAGCCTCGCTGCTTATGCCAGCAGGTATTTTTGGCCCCAGTTTTTTAGTCACAAAGAACTTTTACGTTATCAAAAAATATAATGAGTCTGATCTTTATGCGCTGTTTGTTGGCCATATTGCTGATCGCATCTCGACCAATAAGCCCTTTGAAACAAAGTGGAAAAAAGTCTCGACCTATACCCGTGCCAAGGTGAAAGTTTTGCAAAAAACCTTGCGCCGCGAAGGGTTTAATATTGGGGACAAAATTGATGGGCTCATTGGTTTTCGCAGTCGCGTTGCCATCGGTTCCTATCAGGAAAAATACGGGCTAAAACGTGATTGCTGGCCCGACCGCGCGACGCTGAAACGGGCCACTCGCTAAGGCGCTGTAAATTTACTGAGATGGCAACACAATAGTGCTTGTGCCCGCGGTCGTTCCCGTTGCTGTTTGCAATTTAGCTTTCCCGCGCGTAACTAAAACCCGTTTGATGATCGCCTGACGGTACACTTCATTCAACGCAATATTCTTTTGTTGCTCAATCACTTGTGGATTGGCTTTTGAGGTAGCAAACAAATTATCAAAAAACATATCAGTTTGAGGTTTGCAACCTGCAATCACCGCTGAAGCAATGGTGTTGGCTTTTGTGCTTCTAGCCGCCGATAAACGGTCAGAACGCTCAATAAAGCAATTAAACATTTGCTTTTTTGCCACCGCAATAAGGGCTTTTCTGTTTTGCGCTTGCGTTGTTGTATTGCGTTGAGGAAGTTGAGCTGCTTGAACTGGTTGCGATGTTTGTAACTTTTTCATTGCTTGACGAACCGTTGGCAAGAATGTGGTTTGAGCCAGCTCTTTTAAAACTTCATTTGACTTTTCTTCGCCAAGACCACCAATAAGCACGCCAGCCATTTTTGTAAATTCAAGCTGACAGGATGATTTCATTGACGCGGTTATATAATTGGCGGGTGTGTCTTGTTTGCCTTGTTTTACCTGCTGGCGAGCATAATTTGTGGTACAGTCTCTAAAGGCGAATACGGCAGGATTTCCTGTGTTTTCCCACCATTGTGCATTGCCAAGCATTTTACCGTTCTTGTGTTTTACCCGCGAGGTTCTAAGTTTTGCTGGTAAAATCTCCACAGGTTTAGCTGCAATGGTTTTTTTACGGCGCTTCTTAGATGAGGTTCCTGCTGTTTGTTTAGGGGCTAGCTGCTCGGGTGCGGCAGGTTTTGGTGCCGTTTGTTTGGGGGCCGTTGTGGTGTTGAATTTTCGGATATAAATACGTGCTGGTTCTTTCGTTGGTTCGCGAACAATCGGTTTACCAAAAATCGTTTTACTATGCGCACTGGTTGACCCTTTGGTGTCCTTCCACGGGCGCTCAACGGTTTCAGCAAATGCATTTGTCGTGGCACTTAATGTCAAAGCTGACAATACTAGCGAACTAAATACAGCACGTTTCAAATCGATAAGTCCTCGTTACTCAAATGAAAACCCATAATAACTTTTGCGCATTCATTTTACATCACCCTAACAGGGTGGTTTTAACTATAACCTATTCAAAGGCAATAAAATGACGAGTTTATGGTTTATTTCGTTCAATTTATTCCAATCGTTTCATATCCAAAACTACATATTCGGGTAATTTGGTCCCTCACCGCCTTGTGGTACGCACCAATTGATGTTTTGGGCCGGGTCTTTTATATCACAGGTTTTGCAATGTACGCAGTTTTGCGCATTGATTTGAAACCGCGGATTTTTGCCATTTTCATCGGTTAATACTTCATACACACCAGCCGGGCAATAACGCTGGGCCGGCTCATCATATTTCGGTAAATTCTGGCTGATGGGGATTGATGGATCTTTCAGACACAAATGTACGGGCTGATCTTCCTCATGATTGGTGGCTGAAAAAGACACATTTGTCAGACGATCAAATGACAGCTTTCCATCAGGTTTTGGGTAGTCAATTTTCTTAGACTTGCTGGCCTCCATCAAGGTGGCGTAATCTGGTTTACCGTGTTTAATGGTACCAAGAAAACCGCGGCCAAATAATTGGTGCATCCACATATCGATGCCGCCAAGAACCAGACCGCCAACAAGTCCGAGTTTTGACCATAGTGGTTTTACATTGCGGACCCTTTTCAGATCCTGATAAACCCATGAGTTTTCATATGCGATTTGATAGCTTGTCAGTTCATCGCCCTGGCGCCCCTCCCCTATCGCCTTAAAGGCTTCTTGAGCGGCCAACATGCCAGTTTTCATGGCGTTATGAGAACCTTTAATACGCGGCAAGTTTACAAAACCAGCCGAACAGCCAATTAAAGCGCCTCCCGGAAAACTAAGTTTTGGCACCGATTGGAACCCGCCTTCAGTGATGGCGCGCGCACCATAGGCAACACGGCGGCCGCCTTCAAGCACATCAGCAACCAATGGGTGATGCTTAAAGCGTTGAAATTCATTATAGGGGGAGAGATATGGGTTGGTGTAGTTTAAATGGACCACAAAACCAACGGCAACCTGATTATTTTCCAAATGATACATAAAGGTGCCGCCACCTGTTTTTGTGCCCAATGGCCAGCCCATTGTGTGGGTCACCTGGCCCGGTTTGTGGTTTTCAGGTTTGACATCCCACAGTTCTTTAATGCCTATGCCAAACTTTTGCGGGCAGCGGTCTTTTGATAAATCAAAACCATTGATGATTTGTTTTGCCAATGAGCCGCGTACACCTTCGGCAATAAAGACATATTTTCCCAATAATTCTACGCCAGGTTCATATTCAGGCTTTTTATTGCCTTCATGGTCAATGCCCATCACGCCAGCAACAACACCTTTAACCGAACCATCTTCACGGTAAAGCACTTCAGAGGCGGCAAAGCCGGGATATATTTCTACGCCCAAGGCTTCGGCCTGTTCACCCAACCAACGACAAACATTGCCCAGCGACACGGCATAGGCACCATGATTGCTCATCAGCTTTGGCATGGTGAAATTAGGCACACGAATGGCACCAGCTTTTCCCAGCACATAAAACCGATCTTGCGTAACTGGCGTATTTAACGGAGCACCTTTTTCTTTCCAGTCAGGGATAAGTTCATTAAGGGCGATGGGATCAACAACAGCGCCCGACATAATATGAGCGCCAACTTCTGAACCCTTCTCCAACACACAAACCGAGATTTCACGGCCCTCTTTTTCACCAAGTTGCTTTAGCTTAATCGCAGCGGCAAGACCGGCAGGGCCAGCACCAACAATGACAATGTCATATTCCATTGCTTCACGTTGCGGCTCTTGCGTTTGTGTTCCCTGATCGCTCATTTTATTCTCCTTAAGCTTTTGCAAGCTGGCTGGTATCTATTTGTATTTTTTGCGCACATTCAGTGTTACTTTTGTTATACTCAAAAGCAACCAAAAGTAAAATTCCATTCAACCCAGGTTTTGGTGCCGAAACAACTTTATGACCGATGAAACTCACATTA
Source organism: Hyphomicrobiales bacterium (assembly GCA_026996935.1). Lineage (GTDB taxonomy): Bacteria > Pseudomonadota > Alphaproteobacteria > Rhizobiales > Aestuariivirgaceae > JALWJW01. Next base: position 1,452 of record JALWJW010000074.1, on the reverse strand, counting down.
CAGGTTCTGACCAACTAAAAGACGACCCTCTTGCGGCTTTGTCATGGTTGATCGACATGGGAGTTGATGAAGCCATTGGTGAAGAAACCACTGATTGGTTTGCGCATAAAGATGCTCCTACATCCATCGCAAGTGCGCACGCAGCGATTAAATCTGGTGCTCCACAAGTTGATATTCCAAAAAGACGACAAGCACCAACCGCGCCCGTTCAAAGCGCTGCACGGGCTGTTTCTTCCTCAGATAATCTGGTTGAAGATGCCAGAAAACTGGCCAGCCAATGTGAATCCATTGAAGATCTGGTTGCCACTTTAGAAAAGTTTGAAGGTTGCCCTCTTTCAAGGACGGCTACAAATTTAAGCTTTATTGATGGCAATCTGAACGCTGATATTTTAATCATTGATGAATCACCTGGACGCGAAGAAGATTTACAAGGCAAGCCACTGGTTGGGCGTGCGGGTCAATTGCTTGATAAAATGGTTGGCCATATTGGATTATCTCGGCAAAATGAATCGCCAAAAGATGCAGTGCTGGTTTCTAATCTGGTGTTTTGGCGACCGCCCGGCAATCGCAAGCCGACCGATTCTGAAACCATGATGTGTGTGCCTTTTATCAACAAATTGATTGAGATTACCTCGCCTAAAGTTATCGTTTGCCTTGGGGCAATGACAGCCCAGCGCCTGACCGGGCAAACTCTTGGTATTCAACGGCTGCGCGGACGGTGGTTTGACTATCAACTTGGTGATAACAATATTCCTGTATTATGTAGTTTACGGCCATCGTTCCTACTCAATCAACCTGCACAAAAAATGCTGGCATGGCAGGACTTGATAAACCTCAAATTAAAACTTCTCGAATTGAAGTAGATTAGCGTTAAAATCTTAAAACGAATGGAGCCTTTATATGGGTCATGCAACATCAGGACGCGAATTTATTCCCGTTCGAATTTTTATTCTTATCGTGTCTGATACGCGAACTTTGAATGATGATAAATCAGGCCTAGTCCTGAAAGATCGACTCGAAAAAGCTGGACATATTTTAGCTGGGCGTGAAGTAGTGAAAGACAACATTGAAAAAATCCGCAAGATTGTTAATGAACAACTTGAACGCGATGATGTTGATGTGGTGATTTCAACGGGTGGCACCGGCTTAACCGGTTTTGATGTCACAGTTGAAGCGATGCGCGGGATTTTTGAAAAAGAAATTGATGGATTTTCCGTTGCGTTTCATATGATTTCCTGGGAAAAAATCGGCACCTCCACTGTTCAGTCTCGGGCAACGGCTGGTGTGGCAAAGGGCAAATATATTTTCTGCCTACCAGGTTCCTCAGGGGCGTGTAAAGATGGTTGGGATGGTATTTTGGCCCAGCAACTTGATTACCGCCATACACCGTGCAATTTTGTTGAAATGATGCCGCGACTTGATGAACACATGCGGCGCAGCAAAAGTTAGAAC
>JALWJW010000073.1 GCA_026996935.1 Hyphomicrobiales bacterium | reverse complement strand
ACCCAAATAGAGCCTGATGGCTTGTCATACAGTGAGCACATGCCGGCTAAAACCTAGCCCCGTCACACGGGCTTAGCCTTTATGTTTTGCGGGGGCTAAACGTAAAGGGCACCGGATGATGCCACTAAAGTGCGTCGCGTTTGCTTGGTTTCAAGCATTTACTTGCTTGCCTGAGGCAGGGCTTGCCATGCAAGGCCGTTCAGGTACAGCAAGTGAATTCATTTAAACGCGTTACGCACTGAACGCCGCGTACTCGCCCACGAGTGCGCGGCGTTTATTTTATCGGACTTTATAAGACACATGACAAGCTCGGCACGTGCTGGTCAATGCCTGCAGATCTGCCAAAATCGCTTTATAGTCTTGCGCGGTTGGCTCACCTTTTATCTTACTAACCGTAATTGATATTTTACCGGCACTTTCATGCATTGCCCGACCCAACTGACGTACCTCAGGTGGCATAAAGCGCCCGACCCCCTGGCCAAAACCACCGCCACGCCCGCCTTGTCCGGCACCATGTCCGCTGCCTTGTCCACTGCCATATCCGCCACCGTGGCCACCGCCACTTTTACGCCGTTTAAGCATTTCAAGACGCAGCTTTTCGACCTGGCTTTCAGGTATGCCGGATTCAAGCATTTTTTTAAAACGAGCATGACCAAAACCAAGTCTGTAGTCCGCAATGTATTTAACCTTTTTCATGTCACCCTGCGCCAATGCACCGAGCATGTCATCAACTGTTTCCAGCAACCCGCGCATTTCAGCCAGCAAAAGGTTCTGCTGCTTGACTGGCAACTTAATCAGTTCGCGATCATCTTGCGCCACTACTTGCGCCACAGCAGGCGAAAATCCAATTACCGTGGCCACTATTGCCAACATCGGTCGATTTAGTATTTTTTTCATTTTTATTCCTTTTGAAAATCATAATAGGGCTGTCAAACAGATCGTTTTTCATTCCCTCAATCAAATAATACGCAAAGACGAGCAATTTCCGTCGCTTGCGGACCAGACAAAATTTAAAGACCAGATTGTGGAAAATTATTCAGTGTGACGTGTTTTAAATAGCCGCTCCAAATGTTTTGAATTACATTGACGATTATGACCTATAAAAAAACAGATATAGACATCTCCCCGCGCCAAAGCTTTGATTTCACCAGGGGCAAGGGCAAAGTCCTATTGATTGCTTGCGGGGCGCTTGGGCGCGAGATTGTTGATTTGGTTGAAACCAATAATTGGTCAGCTTTCGACATTAGTTGTCTGCCTGCCAAGTGGCACAATACACCGGGCCTTATTGTCGATGGCGTGCGCAACAAAATCCATGCTGGGAAAGCTGCCTATGAAAGTATTTATGTGCTTTATGGCGATTGTGGCACGGGTGGTCTGCTCGATAAAATGTTAAAAAAAGAAGGTGTCGAGCGCATTGAAGGCCCGCATTGTTATGCCTTTTTTTCCGGTAAAGATATGATAAAAAAGCATGGTGACGATGATGTGACTTCATTTTACCTGACCGATTATCTGACCAAGCATTTTGATAAACTGATCTGGCAGGGCCTTGGCCTTGACCGCCACCCACATTTGCTTGAAACCTATTTTGGTAATTACAAAAAAATCGTGTTTTTAGCCCAAACTGAAAGCAAAGACCTGCAAGCCAAAGCCCAGGCAGCGGCAAAGCAATTGGGCCTTGGTTATGAATACCGCTTTACCGGTTATGGCGAACTTGAGGACGAATTGCAAAAACGGGCATAATTTAGCCGAATAATTTCCCTTTATTTGTCATAAATATTAACCATTTCGTGCCTATCCTTGTTTTATCGAAAAGGAATAGGAGTTTTAATATGACGACTTGGTTTCCACTTTTAGCAATTGGCGCACTTACGGGCGGACTTTTGACCTATTTGACGATGAACCTGAATGACATTCTCCGACAAGCAATCAATGATCCACGCGATTGAATATTAGTGAGAACTGCCGTTCTAGTAACTCCTCTTGCAAGCGTCATTCCCGTGAAAACAAATCCAAATACTATCAAACAATTGACCAATTAACCCAGAGTGCCCACCTTTGCACAAATAACGAATTGGGTGAGGTTTTGGCCTGGTATAAGAATGCAGTTTGAAAACAACCAACTAATCCCCTAAAGCTGTGTCACCTTTTTTATGGCTCGAACATAACGCTTCAAGTCTTTATTTTGCAACCTTTCCTGCGAATGAGATTGTACTCGTTAATGTCAAACCACACTTCACAAATAGCCATCTGCACCTATTGTGGAAAACTACACTGTTTTCCTATCAAAACCAACTAAATTGATCTGCTTACTGATTATTAATATCGTTTCGGTTGACTATATGTGTTTTGTTTCGTACACCACTATTGTGCACAATAAATCTCAACCTTTAGTCTAATATAACAACCTCACAATTGCCCCTCACAATTAAAAAACAAAAAACAAAAAACAAGACAGGCGCAAAATGATACAACATCACTCAACGAATCCTAATTCACATCGTAATATTTCTAAATCTTCGACACCTAACAGAAACTCAATACTGACAAAACACCAGGCAACACAAAAAATTTCCAATGAACTTGTTCAACTGCGCACCCTAGCGAAAAAAGCTGACTGTAAGCATCTCGTATATTTCATTGAAATTGCCATGCATCAGGCGCAAGAAGACATGCGCTAGTTCGATTTAAGACGTTTCTTTAATCCGTGACTTTGCATAAAGACGATACTACAATATTCCCCCAGATCCTCAATCGTCATTCACGTCAAAACAAGAATCCAGAAACCATCAAGCAACTGAGTAATTAGCCCTGGATTCCCGCTTTCGCGGGAATGACGAAAAGGGTGGGTAGTTGGTTCGGGGCTAAATCAAATCAACTTAGATTTTAAGCATTGCATGACGAACATGAGTGGAAAAACGAGCTGCCGTTAAAACCCACTTCCCCTAAATCCCATCCATGCTATAACTTTGCCAAATCAAATTCCGCCGCAGGGTCGGCTTAGTATTAAAGGCAAAATAACATGATCACATATCGTTCACGCACATCTACTCATGGTCGCAATATGGCGGGCGCGCGGGGGCTTTGGCGGGCGACGGGGATGAAGGATGGCGATTTTGGCAAGCCGATTATTGCGGTGGTCAATTCATTTACCCAGTTTGTGCCCGGTCACGTTCACCTTAAAGACCTTGGCCAAATGGTGGCGCGCGAGATTGAAGCAAACGGTGGCGTTGCCAAAGAGTTTAACACCATTGCGGTAGATGATGGCATTGCCATGGGCCATGACGGGATGTTGTACTCCCTGCCCTCGCGCGATCTGATTGCTGACTCGGTTGAATATATGGTCAATGCCCATTGCGCCGATGCGATGGTGTGTATTTCTAACTGCGATAAAATCACCCCCGGCATGATGATGGCGGCGATGCGCCTCAACATTCCCACCATATTCGTAACAGGTGGACCGATGGAAGCGGGCCGCGTTACCATTGATGGCAAAGAGATCGCCATTGATCTGGTTGATGCGATGGTGCAAGCAGCCGATCCGAATGTATCTGATGCCGATGTGCAAAACATTGAAGAAAACGCCTGCCCCACTTGTGGTTCATGCTCGGGCATGTTCACGGCCAATTCGATGAACTGTCTGGCCGAAGCCTTAGGCCTTGGCTTGGCAGGTAATGGCACCGTGGTTGCCACCCATTCTGACCGTAAAGAATTATTCCTTGAAGCAGCGCGGCGGATTGTTGAGATTACCAACCGCCATTATAAAGATGGTGATGAAAGCGTTACCCCGCGCGGCATCGCCACCTTTGATGCCTTTGAAAACGCCATGGCGCTCGACATTGCCATGGGCGGTTCAACCAACACCATTTTGCATTTGCTCGCCATTGCCCAAGAAGCAGAGGTTGATTTTACGCTTGAGCATATGGACCAATTATCACGCCGCGTGCCTTGCCTGTCAAAAGTGGCCCCTGCGGTGCCCGATGTTCATATTGAAGATGTTCACCGCGCTGGCGGGATTATGTCTATCCTTGGTCAGCTTGATGCTGGCGGACTGCTCAACCGTGATGTGACGACTGTTTATGGCAAGACCATAGGTGAAGTACTCAATGAGTTTGATATTTCGCGCACCAATAATGCTGACATACAGACATTGTATAAAGCAGCACCGGGCGGTGTGCGCACCACGCAAGCCTTTAGTCAATCCAAACGCTATCAAGAACTCGATACGGATCGCAAATCTGGCGTTATTCGTTCGGTTGAAAATGCCTTTACCAAAGAAGGCGGTCTTGCGGTTTTATCGGGCAATATTGCGCTTGAAGGCTGTGTGGTGAAAACGGCTGGTGTGGATGAAAGCAACTGGACCTTTTCTGGCCCTGCCAAAGTGTGCGAAAGCCAGGACGAAGCCGTTAAGCGCATTTTGAACAAAGAGGTTGTGGCTGGTGATGTGGTGGTCATTCGTTATGAAGGACCAAAGGGCGGGCCAGGCATGCAGGAAATGCTGTACCCGACCTCTTACCTTAAATCTATGGGCCTTGGCAAAGGCTGCGCTTTGCTCACTGATGGGCGCTTTTCCGGCGGCACATCGGGTTTATCAATCGGCCATGTTTCACCAGAAGCGGCCGAAGGGGGCACCATTGGTTTGGTCGAAGAAGGCGATATTATCGACATCGATATTCCTTCACGCTCAATCAGCTTGAACATTGATGAGGCCACTTTGTCAGCGCGGCGCGCGGCAATGGAAGCCAAAGGCAAAGCTGCATGGAAGCCAGCCCAAGAACGCCCCCGCAAAATCTCCCAAGCGTTGCGGGCTTATGCGGCCATGGTGACAAATGCATCTAAAGGCGCGGTGCGTGATGTAAGCCAGATTGAAGGCAAATGAGTTTGAGGGGGAGGTTTGCCCTCCCCGTCTAGCTCTAATACTTGCATACTGTTTAAGAAGGCCCGTTGTTTAAGCAGCATGCCCAGACAATATCATATCGGCCCCTGCTTCCCGCGCGGGTTTTAACGCAACATAGGCGGGTGAATTGTAAAATTCATCTAACTTAGCTTGGCTTGGAAATTCAAAAACAGCGATGCCCGGCATTTGTGTGTCGCCAGTTAAAATCGTATCAGCCCCACCTTTAAACAATAACTTCCCACCAAATGAAGCGATAATCGGGGCGGCTTGCTTTGAATAATCTGCCAATAAATTTGCATCTTTTACAGCAAAGCGGGCGGCGAAATAAGCAGTCATAGGTTTGTCCTTTTGGTTGATTGTGAATGCTTTTTCTTATATTTTGATGCGTACTCGCGGTAAATAGATAATAATACATGATTTATATGCAAAATTGCATAGGATGCTAAATGAAGAATTGGGATGATTTGCGTATATTGTTAGCAGTGGTTCGGGGCGGCTCGATCACCGCAGGGGCTAATACGCTAGGTATTGACCAAAGCACCGTTTCGCGTCGCTTGCTCGCATTTGAAGAACGCATCGGGCAAAGCTTATTCTTAGGCACGTCAAAACGCACGACATTAAGCCTAACAGGGCAGAAATGCTTTGAAGGGGCGCTACGTTTAGAAAAAGAGATTGAAGACATTAACAAAGGCATTGCGACGAGCGATCAACGTGAAAGCGGTGTCGTTCATGTGGTGACCAGCGATATATTATCCAATCATTTATTATTGTCTGTCACCTCTGCTTTTTTGCAACAGCACCCACAAATCAACCTGCTTATTCGATCTGCCCAACCCAATGTTGAACGACTTGAAGGCGATGTGGCTTTGTTTGCAACGAACTCACCAAAGGAAGATTTATTTGGCCGCAAACTGGCAACAGCATCTTTTGCTACCTACGCATCAAAAGACTATTTGGCCGAGTTCAAAGATCGCCCGCAAGAAATGGTTTGGCTCAATTGGGATGATGGTTCCGACAGTCCGACATGGCCAACCCTTGCGCCCCATATTCCAGATCATATGTGCCGCCTACGCATTGATACGGTGGCGACATTATTAGAAGCAACACGGCTCGGCGTTGGGGCAACGATATTGCCGTGCTTTATTGGTGAGAATGATCCCGCCTTAGCTCGCATTACACCGGGTGAAATTGTCAGCAAACGCGACATCTGGCTGTTGGTTCATGCGGACCTGCGCAAAGTCCCACGCATCCGCACGTTTTTAGATTTCTTCATACAACAGATAAAATCGCAACGTGGGTTGATTGAGGATAGCATCCATTGAATAGTAAAAGATCACTTTCTATGCTGGAAAGTAAACATAGATACCAGAAAGCACCTCTCATTTTGCCTAAAGTAATGACAACAAAAAAACTTTTTCGACACAACCCCAAGCATCAACATTGGGATGATAACAGAGTACGTACGCTAAAACCTCTCGAACATTTAATTACACTAATCGAGCAAAAACAAATTGTCCCAGAGTTAATGGAATTAGCCAATTCTGTTCTGAAAATGCTAGGAAATTGTACTGATTTTTTTATGTTCGATGGTTTTCCTTCGAGTCACTATCAACACATTTTTAGGATTAGAGGTAAAAGCCTACAACAGGAAAATCATATTATTAACGGTGGGCACTTCGAGACGGTTGATGCTTTAAAAGAATATGAGGACAGCAAAAACATCGTTTCAGTGGGTTTTAACTCCAACAATTATATTTTTAATTTTTTTATCGAGATGGAAGAGGAAAAAATTATAGGTCTTCTTTTTGTCGACCAAAATTTTCAAAAAAATCGAAAACAATTATTCGAAGAATAAACCAACTCACAAATCATCCATAACCTGCGCCAACTTCTCAATGCCGTCTTCAATCTTATCTTCGGCAATTGATGAAAAACCTAAGCGGAAATAATTTGTGGGGCGGGGGCGGTGGCCGAAATAGATGCGGCCGGGTTCTATGAGAATATCAGCCTCAGCCGCCGCTTTACCAAGGGCTTCGCAGTT
>JALWJW010000072.1 GCA_026996935.1 Hyphomicrobiales bacterium | reverse complement strand
GTTGATATGTTTATCTTTTTTCGGTGCATACAGATGCGTCCGCATGATGTGACCAGAATGTCACGGTCATGGAAGGGATATTCCACCTCTGGCAAGCCTTTGTATGGTTTGACTGATGGTATATAGACCTCGTTTGGCACCTTCATATCAAGCGCCTCATGCGGTCGTTCAGTGTTGAATTCATGGATAAATTCATCGAAACAAGCCTGCTGTTGCAATACGTTCATGCCCGGTGGTCGGGTGGTTTCTTTCTTCAGGGTCAAATGCATACGTTCATGACGACCGTTCTGCTGTGGATTGCCTTCTTTAACCGCACAATCATTTGCTCGATCTGAAACGGTAGCTGATTGGCATATCGCACCGGACGGCGGGATCGATCGCATAGCGCTTCCAGGCCCTGTTCCTTGTAGCGGTTGTATATCTTGTAGCCAGTCTTGCGCGAAATGCCGAACTCGCGGCACACCCGGCTCATACCCTCGCCATCCAGCAATCGGGCAACAAATCTCAAACGTTCTTCCATAACCGAACTCTCTTTCCACGGCATCAACACGTTCCCCTTCAAAAAGGAAAAGTGTTACCCATGTGTCCGGTACAAAGTGTCATCTATGTCTCAGGTCGCGCATTAATAAAATTCAAAAAAATCATCCTATACCTCCCAAAAGCGGTAACCAGTATTGGATGAAGATATTCATCAAAACCGTAATTTACTAAAATATACCGTTTGAATCATAAAATGATGACAAACTTTATGAGCTTAATGTTCAGCGCAAAAAAGGGCTCTGTATAAACAAAGCCCGTTTCGGTACTGACCTCTGGTTAGCTTTACAATGCAAGTCCGCCCAGGTTTCCACAAGTAAATTCATTCCAAAGTATCTTACTCTAAATTGCCAGATACTCATGACGTAGCTGTTCATTCTCCAGCACGTCATTTGCCGTGCCTTGATATGCGACTACACCTGTATCGAGAATAACGGCTTTATCGGAAAGTTTTAAAGCTGCAACAGCATTTTGCTCCACAATAATTGTAGTAATGCCCGCGGCTCGTACCTCAAGCAATGCCTTTTCGATATCGTGACGCACAACCGGTGCAAGACCTTCATAAGGCTCATCCAATAGTAAAAGCTTAATATCACGCGCCAGCGCCCGTGCTATTGCCAGCATTTGCTGCTCACCACCAGAAAGTGTCGTACCTTCTTGTTTACGCCGCTCCTTCAACCGGGGAAACAACTGATAAATACGCTCAAACTCCCACCCCGAATCACCGGCGATAGTTGCAAGCTCAAGGTTTTCTTCCACGCTTAGCCCCTGAATGATACAACGATCTTCCTGAACAAGCTGCACCCCTGCTAATGCAGCTTCATGTGATGCCATTTCGTGTAGAGCCTGACCGGCAAGCCAAACTTCTCCACCGCGCATTTCTGGTTCACTTGCCCTTGCAATTGCACGTAAAGTCGACGTTTTGCCCGCTCCATTACGCCCTAAAAGAGCAAGAATTTCACCTTCGGCCACATCAAAAGAAACATCTTGAACAATATAGCTGTCGCCATAATAAGCGTTTACATTCTTACAAGAAAAATACGCTGGAGCTTTTTCCTCATCAGAGTCCACATTAATTTCTTCAGCAACAGAATTCATACCTGCTCCTCACCTAAATAGGCTTCTTTAACTTTTGGATTATCTTTAATTTCATCAGGTGTGCCTTGAGCAATAATCCGCCCCCCTGCAAGCACAGAAATACGATCTGCCAATGAGAAAACAACATGCATATCATGCTCAATGATTACCGTTGTTATCCCACCCGCTTTAATTTTCTGAAGCAAATCAATTGTTGCGTTAGTATCATGGCGGGCCATGCCGGCCGTTGGTTCATCAAGCAATAACAGTCTAGGTTTTTGAATCAGCGACATGGCCAGTTCCAGGCGGCGTTTATTACCGCGCGACATCTCGGAGGCAACCTGCTGCATCTGGTCAGCCATACCCAGGTCTTCCAACACCCTTTCAGCTTCAACACGCAGGTCTTTTTCTCGTGACAACCGCTTAAAAAGGCTCATCTTAAACGCACCATCACGTTTGGCCAATGCTGGCACCATAACATTATCTATAGCTGTTAAGTCCGGAAACACTTCAGGAGTTTGAAAAACCCGCGCAACGCCAAGCTGGTTAATCTCATGCGGCTTTTTACCTGTCAAAGTCACCCCATCAAACACAACAGAACCACTGTCAGGTTTCAGGCGGCCAATGCAAACATTGAGCAACGTGGATTTACCCGCCCCATTTGGACCGATAATCGCATGAGTTTCATCTTCGCGAATAGACAAATCTATATCACTTAACGCATGAAGACCCGCAAAACTCTTGTGCACGTCATTAACGTGGAGAACAATATTTTCCATCAATTAAGCCCCTACTCCGCCGGTTGTTTGGATTGTTGTGAAGGTGTTTCAGCTTTCGCCTTGCGTTTAAAGCGACCTGTAATCAATTCAAACCCTTGCATCAATCCTCCAGGAAGGAAAATAACGATAATCATAAACAACAAACCTAAGGTCAGGTGCCAGCCGCTTCCTACAAACAAGCCGGAAACAGCAACAGCAGCCTCTCTCAAACCATCAGGTAAAAAGGAATAAACCCCCTGCAGAACATTGTCATTGATTGCCGAGAAAATGTTTTCAAAAAACTTAATCAGCGTCGCCCCCAATACAGGCCCAACCAACGTCCCGGCGCCACCAAGAATGGTCATCAAAACCACCTCGCCTGACGCGGTCCATTGCATCCGCTCCGCCCCTGCCAACGGATCTGTGACAGCAAGTAGCGAACCTGACAATCCGGCAAACATTCCAGAAATAACAAATGCAGCAATAAGATATGGCCGTGTATTAATTCCCGTATAGCTCAGTCTGTTCTGGTTCGATTTAATGGCCTTTAACATCATCCCAAAGTTTGAGCGTGCAATAAGAATTGACAAACCAAAAGCCAAAATCAATAACACAGCGCAAAAATAAAACCCGGGATAGCCGCTCATTTTAATACCAAATAAATTGGTAATCGGAATTCCATGTTCAACCACACCAAATGCCTGATCAAGAATTCGCAAATCTTCATCGCGTAAATTCAACACATAATCAGCAGCACGGTCACTTGGCGCCAATTGTCGAATCTGCAGACCAGTTTCACCATTGGTGATAGGCGTCAGGACTGAATAAGCCAAATTATATGACATCTGAGCAAACGCCAGCGTGAGAATGGAGAAATAAATTCCTGATCGTCTTAAAGATACAAACCCAATTAAAAAGGCAAATAACCCAGACACTATGACAGAGAAAATAACGGCTGGAATCACATTCATCGATAAAAGTTTAAACACCCACACAGATGCATAAGACCCAACCCCTAAGAACGCCGCATGACCAAAAGACAAATACCCGGTCAATCCAAACAGGATATTAAAACCAATGGCAAAGATGCCGAAAATTGCAAACTTTTGCAGTAGATCTGGATAATTGGCTCCCAATGGCGCCAATAATACAGGGGCGGCAAGAACCACACCTGCAAAAACCAAAAACAACATCAAGTCTTTAAAAAGAGAACCCTGGTTCATCGCCTTAATCCTCCATCACGCCCTTGCGACCCATAAGGCCACGAGGCATTGCAAGTAAAACAACCACGGCAACAAGATAAATAATAATCTGATCAATCCCCGGGAGAATGCTTTTAATTTCATTCATTGACGAAAACGATTGTAAAATCCCAAGCAGGAAACCAGCCGTTACAGCACCACCCAATGACCCCATACCACCAACAACCACAACAACAAATGAAAGCACTAAAAACTCCATGCCTATGTGATAATCAGGCGGCAAAATTGGCGTATACATGGCACCAGCCACGCCAGCCACAACCGCTGCCAGGCCAAATACGATAGTAAATCGTTTTTCAATATTGATCCCAAGCATAGATACCTGCTCTCGATCAAACATACCTGCACGGACAACCATGCCAAATGTTGTAAATTTCAAGAAAGCAAACACAGAAAAAATAACAACAGCGGAAAAACCGAAATAAACCAAACGCCACCATGGATAAACCAGACTATCACCAAGCCCGAACCATGAGCCAATATTTGCGCTGCCAGAAACGATTTCCGGGACAGATTGTGGAATAGGATTAGCCCCGAAATAGTGTTTTATTAGCTCTTGCAAAACAATAGCCAAACCAAACGTAACCAAAATCTGGTCCGCGTGGGGGCGTTTGTAAAAATGCCGAATGAGCCCGCGTTCCATTGCAATACCGACGAGCAGCATCAACGGGATCACCACAATAAGCGAAACCGGCACCGAGTAATCAACCAGAAATGCCCCAAAATCACCAAACCATGTTTCCACATACGGCGTTCTAACCTCCAGTGGCGTTCCCCAGGCTGTCATTTTAGTAGGGTCAAGAGCGACTTTTTCAAGCGTCAATATTTTATTGAAACCAACTGTACAGAAGGCCCCCAACATAAATAGCGCACCATGCGCGAAATTTACAACACCAAGCGTGCCAAACGCCAATGTCAACCCAAGCGCAATAAGTGCATATGCCCCACCCTTATCAAGCCCATTTAAAATTTGTAAAAAAATGGCATCCATCAGCCAGTACCACCGCTCCTGTTAGTATTAGTCTTGTGGAATAAGATAGTAATCTGGTCATCCAGTAAGTAAAGGATGACCAGATAAATATATGTTTATAAGTGTTCAGCCAAGCTGATATTTAGCAAGGTTTTGCGTTAACCGGACCAAGTGATCCGCCAAGCATTTTTGCATCATACTCAACTTTAGAACGTGGTGTAACTTCCACAACGCTCAACAAGTCAAATTTAGATGTTGGTTTTTCATTACCTTGCACAACAAGAACATCTTTAAAGCACTGGTGATCTTCAGCGCGATATTCAGTTGGACCATTGCCAAGACCATCAAATTTAAAGCCTTCCAATGATTTAACAACGCCGGTTGGGGAGAATGTACCGCCCATTTCACAAGCATTTGCATAAAGCAATGTTTGAACATAACAGGTGTGAGCCGCCATTGAAGGAGGAGCGCCATACTCTGCGCCAAAGCTTTTAACGAAAGCTTGAGAAGCGGCATCTTTAAGTGACCAGTTCCAGTTTGTAGAGCCAAAGATGCCTTTAATCGCATCACCGGCACCTTGTGCCATCAAGCGTGAGAATAGCGGCACAACAATTTCAAAGTTCTTGCCGTTCACTTGCTTATCACGAAGACCAAACTGAACCGCTTGCGTCAAAGAGTTGACCATATCTTTACCGTAGTGGTTAAGAATCAATACGTCAGCACCAGAGTTCAACACAGGCGTAATATATTGTGAAAAGTCACCCGCGCCAACCGGTGTTTTAACAGCAGCCACAGTTTTCCAGCCACGTGATTCTGTTGCCTGACGCATAGACTTTTCTTGACTCCAACCCCATGTGTAATCAGCGGTCAGGTGATAAGCCTTACGGTCTTTACCGTATTCTTTTTCAAGAACAGGTCCAAGTGCAGCACCAGACATGTGCGTATTAAAGAAATGACGGAAGCCATTAGCTCGCTTGTCTTTACCGGTTGTGTCATTTGAGTGTGTCAAACCGGCCATGAAAATCACGCCAGCTTCTTGACATAGTCCCTGCACCGCAATCGCAACACCAGATGAAGAGCCACCTGAAATCATGATAGCGCCGTCTTTTTCAATCATACGTTTTGCAGATGCACGAGCCGCATCGGATTTGGTTTGCGTATCGCCTGTTACAAACTCAACCTTTTTGCCCAAAATACCATTGCCTTTAAGCGATGATGGTTTAAATGTGTTAATCATGCCGCCATCGCCTTCACCATTAAGGTGTTTGACCGCAAGTTTAAAGGCGCGCAATTCATCTGCACCTTCATCCGCATACGCACCGGTTTGCGGCACGTTAAAACCAAGCGTTACAGACTTGCCTTTCGGCATATTACAAAAGTCTTCAGCATGGGCGTCCTTAATAAAGTGCATTGGCGTTGCAAGTGCAGCTCCACCAATAAGCCCGCTTTTCATCAGCAGACGACGGTCTAGTTTAAAATCATTAATGCTCATTAGGTTTCCTTCCTCACCTTTTGCGCTGGAGACTGACCTTTTTTAACGAATTACTTAATCCGTACAAAAATCATTTGCAGCTCCCTGGGCCGCAACGCCATGTCTCCCATTTTCTAGGATACGTTAACACATTACGAAACTCGCATAGGTATGAGCAATTAGACTATGTGATAAAGCAGCAAAACAAATGAACTACTTCAACCATTTGGTCAAAAAAAACCATTGTTTGTTCCCAACCAACCACAGGCCTCAAAAGCACGGGACGATTAGTCAGGCAGGCAAATTTTCCCGTTAATGACAGCCATGATAGTCTTAAACGATAAGAACGCTAACAACAGGCTTAAAACCACCAGCATGACTTGCGAACCGTAAAGGTATCCTGTGACTTTGGTTTGTTCAAACATAATAAATGTCGCGATTGTCATCGAAGCAAATGGGAAAGAATAAGCCCACCAAGACAAAAAGAACGGCAGCTTTAAGAACTTGGGAATTTGCGTTGCAATAAACAGTGTAAAGAACAAAGCCGCGCCGTATAAAAAGTGACCAAAATGGTTTAACCCACCCACCATTTGCGTATAGGCCACAAAGCCAACAGCCGGAGGTGCTATCAAAATAGCCATTGTAGGCAAAAGTTTTGGCGGAATCGGATTGTGAAACAAAATCCGATTAAAAACGATGGTCAACAAAATAATCCAAAACAAAATACCGATGGAAAAGAACAACCATGATATTTCCACATAGCCAAGGGGAAATCCAGCTATAGGCACAACAACATTACCAACAGCAGGAATAAACCAGGATGGATTAACATGCGTTGTTTCAAAATGATCATGGTTGACCCATGAAGAAATTACATAAAACAAAAACACAAA
>JALWJW010000071.1 GCA_026996935.1 Hyphomicrobiales bacterium | reverse complement strand
AATGATTATAGTTTCTCCACTGCATGTGGTTGAACGCCTTGTTGAAGAACGCGGCATTGGTCGTGTTTTGGGCTTATTGGCTGGCAGTAATCAACACCCAGATTTACCCAGGCTGGCCGCGAGCGGTAATCACTTGAAACTGACCATGCACGACATCGCCATTCCTATGGATGGGATGAAACTACCAGGGTACGATCAGGTTGCTGAATTGATTGAATTCATAAAGGGCTGGGATCAAAAATCGCCCATGCTGGTGCATTGCTGGGCCGGAATTTCGCGCTCAACCGCCAGCGCATTTATCGCTCAATGTATCTTAAACCCGGATATGAACGAGATGGAATTAGCTCAGGCATTGCGTGAAATATCACCCTCTGCCACGCCCAACCCGATGATCATTCATCACGCCGATAAAATGCTTGGCCGCGATGGCCGCATGGTTGAGGCAGTCGAAAGCATCGGGCGCGGAGCTGATGCGTTTGAAGGCAATGTATTTGAATGGCCAGTGAAACTTGTTTAGAGGTTCATATCTTAAGCGTGGGCAAATTCCCAATAAAGTTCGCGCGCTTTAAGATAGATAGGGCCAGGTTGTAGTTCGCGATCACCAATTTTCTTCACGGTTTGAACCTTGGAATAATTCCCCGTTGAAAAGACTTCGTCAGCGTCGGCAAATTCCTGCCAGGTAAGCGTGCGCTCATGAACTTTATAACCGGCCGCCTTAAGCAATTTAATCACCCGTTGCCTAGTGATACCGTTTAAAAAACAACCATTGGGCACGGGCGTGTGCACCTCTCCGTCTTTGGCATAAAAGATATTGGCCGTTGCCAGTTCTGCCACATGGCCAATCGGATCGAGCATAATGGCATTTTCAAAGCCCTGGTCATGGGCCTCGCGCAAAGCACGCCCTGCATTGGGGTAATGACAGGCAGCTTTGGCATCAGTCATGGCGTATTCCCCAGAAGGGCGGCGAAAAGATGAACACATAATCGAGATGCCAGCGGTATCTGGCATGGGCATTTCGTTAACGGTCACACTAAATTTGGTTGTTTCAGGTTCAGGGCTAATCAACCCGCCTGTGGCCCACGCCATAGGGCGCAAATAAAGTTCGGCACCAGATGGAAATTTCGCAATTCCTTCGCGAATAATTTCTTCAAGCTCACCGGCTGATTTTAAAACTTTCAGATTAAAATTTTCTGTTGAACGCACCGCGCGCTGGCAGTGAAGATCAAGGTCAGGGGCAACGCCTTCAAAGGCCCGCGCACCATCAAAAATAGTAGAAGCAAACCATGAGGCATTATCCATTGCCCCAATGATGGAGGGGTTGCCTTTATGCCAGGTATTTTCAAAAAAGGTCCAGGATGTCATGACAAAACTCGCAAAAAATTAAAAAGGTAAGCTTAGCTTACCTGTTTTGCGTTGTCTGTCCAGAGGAATTTATCTAAAAGAGATCAGGAACCACGATAGAAGATGTGGTTGCCGATTTTAATTAGGCGGCTCATGGCGCTTGCCCATTTTGGTTTCACATAATCGGCATGATAAAATGTAGCGGTTGAAATCACCCGTAAATCATTGTCGCCTGCCAATGCCCGTTTTGCAACGTTTTTAGCTTCGCGCCAAGGCTTGCCATATTTAGGCACATCAGCTTTGCCATCACAGGCAAATGAAAACTGACAGGCATTTTTGCGATTAGAACCCTGGTAAATCACACCACAAACAGTGTTAGGGAATTTAGAAGACTTTACGCGGTTCATGATAACTTTAGCAACAGCCAGTTGCCCAAGTTTACTTTCACCACGAGCTTCAAAATAAACCGCACGTGCCAGACATTCTGATTGTGCCAGACGAGTGCGCCGGGCTGCAAAAATACGACGCTTTTGCGCCTGACCCATTTTAAAGCTTTGTTCCAGTTTCCAGGTTGGAGGTGAAACAATAAAGTTTTTCAACCGTGCCAATTGATCGGTTTGTCCGGTAATGAGTGACTGATCGACCAAATAATCACCCTTGGCAGAAACTTTCACCGTTTGAACGGTTGGCTTGTTGAGAGGTTTAATGCCATCAAGGCTCATATTCCCCAACAGGGAAGATTTGCGCATGATTGTTGTAGAGGGAGAAACCACATCGGCCCATTTGCCGGCAGGTAAGCCATGAGCAGAAGCGTTTTTGCCCATATAATGACCAGCAAAGGCCACGCCAGCGACAAGACAAATGCCACCAAGGCCAAACGAGACCGTTTTTGACCAGTGTGTTGTCGTTTTTTGTTTGTTACGACGACCTTGTGGCCTATTTGGGTTCGATACCTGCAAGTTAATACCCTACTTTTGCGTCACGCAATTCACTCATATTTGAATAAACTACACTAAGAGCGTTTAGCATAGGTTAACCATGATGGGCAACCTTATGCTAAAACTCTTTTTAACTGCGAACGGTTTATCGTTCGATTTGGTTAAGATTAAGGCACTTAACTGTTTTTATTGGCTAAAATTGCCGCTTGTGCCGCCGCTAAACGTGCAATTGGCACGCGGAACGGGGAGCAGGAAACATAATTCAACCCAACATTATGACAGAAGGTGACAGAAGCGGGATCGCCACCATGCTCACCACAAATCCCCATTTTCATGTCTTTGCGGGCATTGCGGCCCTTCTCAACGGCAATTTTGATCAATTCGCCAACACCTTCAACATCAAGTGATACAAATGGGTCAACTTCCAAAATACCCTTGATGGTATACTCACCAATAAAGCGCGATGCATCATCACGGCTGATACCAAAGGCGGTTTGTGTCAGATCATTTGTGCCAAATGAGAAGAATTCGGCCCGTTCAGCAATTTTATCAGCCGTCACACAAGCACGTGGCAATTCGATCATCGTACCAACTTGATATTCAATCGTTGTGCCGCTTTCTTCCATCACTTCATTTGCAACTGCAATAATGCGTTCTGCAATCATATCCAGCTCGGCCTTTTTCGCCACAAGTGGAACCATGACTTCTGGAATAGGTGGATTGCCGGTTTTCTTGCCAACTTCAACGGCGGCTTCAAATATGGCCCGTGCCTGCATTTCAGCAATTTCAGGATATGTGACCGCAAGACGAACGCCGCGATGACCAAGCATCGGGTTGAATTCGTGCAATTCAGAAACCCGTGATTTGATCTGGCTAAGCTCAACGCCAAGAGATTTGGCAACATCATCCATTTCGTTTTCAGCGTGTGGCAGGAACTCGTGCAAAGGTGGATCAAGCAAACGAATTGTCACCGGCATACCCGCCATAATTTCAAACAATTCTGCAAAGTCACCGCGTTGCATTGGTAAAATTTTCGCCAGTGCTTCACGTCGTGCAGCTTCATCTTCTGCAATAATCATTTCCCGCATTGCCAAAATACGATCAGCTTCAAAGAACATATGCTCTGTGCGGCAAAGGCCAATACCTTCAGCGCCAAATTCAACCGCATTGCGGGCATCATTTGGGGTATCAGCATTGGTACGTACGCGCAATTTGCGTTCTTTATCGGCCCACTTCATTAAGGTGTCAAAGTCGCCTGACAGTTCAGGTTTGATGGTGGCAACAGCCCCCTTCATCACTTCACCGCTTGATCCATCGATGGTGATAATATCACCGCGTGCAATGGTGCGGCCATCGGCAACGAAGTTTTCAGCTTCATAGTCAATTTTGATATCACCAGCACCTGACACACATGATTTACCCATACCGCGCGCAACCACAGCAGCGTGCGAGGTCATACCACCACGGGCTGTCAAGATACCGTTGGCTGCGTGCATGCCGTGAATATCTTCAGGTGAGGTTTCAACCCGCACCAAAATCACTTCATGGCCAGCCCCCTTAAGGCGTTCAGCCTCATCAGAACTAAACACCACTTCACCACAAGCAGCACCAGGTGATGCAGGAAGGCCGGTGGCTAATACATCACGTTCAGCTTTTGGATCAAGTGTTGGGTGTAATAATTGGTCAAGCGAGGCAGGGTCAACGCGAAGAACGGCTTCATCTTGCGAAATAAGCCCTTCATTGGCCATATCAACCGCAATTTTAATCGCCGCTGAGGTTGTACGTTTGCCAGCGCGTGTTTGCAGCATCCAAAGTTTACCATCTTGAATGGTGAACTCCATATCTTGCATATCTTTATAATGCGCTTCCAGTTTGTCAAAAATACCAACCAGTTCTTTAAAGGTTTCAGGCATTAAAGCTTCTAATGAAGGTTCGGTTGAACCAGCTTGCTTGCGGGCCAGTTCGGTAATATTTTGCGGGGTGCGAATACCAGCCACAACGTCTTCACCTTGCGCATTGACCAGAAACTCACCGTAAAGCTCGTTGACACCATTTGCCGGGTCACGGGTAAAGGCCACACCTGTTGCAGATGAATCACCCATATTACCAAACACCATGGCTTGGACATTAACAGCAGTACCCCAACCTGAAGGAATATCGTTCAGGTTACGGTAGGTTTTTGCCCGTGCAGATTCCCAGGAACCAAACACCGCATTAATCGCACCCCAAAGCTGATCGTTCACATCTTGCGGGAAGTCATCATCGTGGTTTTCTTTCACACTGGCTTTAAACCGGACAATGATTTCTTTCCAATCATCAGCGCTTAAATCTGTGTCAGCCAAATAGCCATTATCGTCTTTATAGTTATCTAGAATGTCTTCAAAGTCATGATGCTCAAGACCCATTACCACATCGCCATACATTTGAATAAAACGGCGATAGCTGTCATAGGCAAACCGTTCATCACCAGATGATTTGGCCAATCCTTTTACCGTTTCATCATTAAGACCAAGGTTTAAAACCGTGTCCATCATACCAGGCATGGAAACCCGCGCGCCAGAGCGCACTGAAACCAAAAGAGGTTTTTCCGGATCGCCAAATTTCATACCGGCAATTTCCTCAATTTGCTTAATTGCTTCATCAATCTGACTTGATAATTCTTCTGGATAATGCTCGCCATTATCATAAAATGCCGTACAAACTTGTGTCGTAATGGTAAAACCTGGCGGTACTGGAATGCCCAAATTACTCATTTCAGCCAAGTTGGCGCCTTTACCACCAAGAAGATTTTTCATCTCCGCAGTGCCTTCAGCGTGGCCGTCTCCAAAACGATAAACCCATTTAGTATCACTTGCAGTCATTACTGGTCGTCTCCTGCTTAAGTTAAGTTGGGAAGGCTTGCTTATGCTTAACCTTCAATCTTTGTAAAATCGGCAACATTATGTGTTGCTTCTTTAATACGGTTGAGTAGTTTTAGTCTGTTTTCTCTAAAGTTTGGATCGTCTGCATTAACCGTGACTTTGTCAAAAAACGCATCAACCGGTTGGCGCAAACCTGCAATGGCAGTCATCGCCCCTGCAAAATCTTCACTTTTACTTGCTGTAATCGTATTAGCGATGGCCGCTGTTACAGCTCGGTGCAGTTCTTTTTCTTCACCCAAAACCAAAAGATTGGGCAGTGGATTGCCACTAAAGGGCGCGCCAGCCTTTTTCTCTTCAATTTTGAGAATATTCATCGCCCGCTTAACACCGGCAAGCAGGTTTTGCCCGTCATCTGTTTTAAGAAAATCGCTCAACGCTTCCACACGTTTTACAATCATCAACAAATCATCCTGATCGCCAAGTGCAAAAACCGCGTCGATCAGGTCATGACGAATACCTTTGTCACGGAGGAATACCTTAAGGCGGTCGGCAAAGAACGCCATAAGATCGTTGGTAATATCGTCATAGTCGGGTTGAGGGGATTGGTCTTCATCATCGCTTTGCGGATACAAATCGTTAATGAAGCTCGCAATTGAGTTGTTCAGCAGTGGTTTTAGCGGCAAGCGCAACTCGCCTTCTAAAATTATCCGAATAACGCCAAGTGCAGCACGGCGCAAGGCGTAAGGGTCTTTAGAGCCTGTTGGTTTTTCATCAACGGTCCAAAACCCGCACAAAGTATCCAGTTTATCAGCCAAAGAAACTGCTAGGGTAATCTTGCCTGTTGGCACACTATCGGTCGGGCCCTGTGGTTTGTAATGATTGGCAATGGCGTCAACAACATCACTTTCAAGACTTTCTTCGGCGGCATAATACCCACCCATCAAGCCTTGAAGTTCAGGCAGTTCGCCAACCATGTCAGTCACAAGATCGGTTTTACAAAGTTTGGCCGCCAGTTTTGTCTGTTCAACATTTGCGCCAATAACTTTAGAGATGGCCCCGGCCAATGTTTCAAGCCGTTCAACCCGTGCCCGTTGCGTGCCAAGTTTGGCATGGAAGGTGATTTTCTCAAGGTCTGGCAAACGATCTTCAAGTTTGATCTTGCGATCATTATCCCAGAAAAATTTAGCATCAGCCAAGCGTGCCGCGATGACGCGGTTATTTCCCGCCACAATTAATTTGCCCCCATCACGGGCAATCATGTTGGAAACCAACAAATAGCGGTTGGCCAATTTGCCCGATTTATCATTTAGGCAGAAGCATTTTTGATGAGACTTAATGGTTGTCACTACAACTTCGGGCGGCACATCCAAAAATAATTTATCAAATTCGCCCATCAACACAACCGGCCATTCAACAAGGCCTGCCACTTCGGCAATCAGGCTGGCATCATCAATCAGCCTCAGACCTTTAGAGGTGGCCAGTTTTTCAGATTCTTGTTTAATAAACTCACGCCGTTCGCCCGCATCAAGCATGACAAACTGATCGCGTAAATGCTGTTTATAGCCGGCAAAATCAGAAACCGTAATGTCTTGCGGCCCCATAAAACGGTGGCCTTTAGTTATGTTGCCAGAGGTAATGCCATCAATTTCAAATGGCACCACCTGGCCGCCTAAAACGCAAACGATTGAATGCAAAGGCCGAACCCAGCGCAATGATCCATTACCCCAGCGCATTGATTTTGGCCACGGGAATTTACGGATCACATCAGGGACAAGATCGCCAATCACATCATGAGCAGAACGGCCGGGCTTTTCAATTTTTGCAACATAAAA
>JALWJW010000070.1 GCA_026996935.1 Hyphomicrobiales bacterium | reverse complement strand
AGGCCGCTCTTATGGACCGTGCCCGTCAGTTCCCCGGCCAAGAGCAACAGGTTTTTGAATTCTACAAGAAAAACCCTGACGCAATGGTTGAACTTCGCGGTCCTATCTTTGAAACAAAAGTTGTTGAGCATGTTGCCGGCACGATTGATATGGCCGAAAAGAAAATGTCTCGCGAAGATCTTTTGAAGGTTCTAGAATCTGACGATGAAGAAGATTCACCAACCAAACCAAAAAAGAAAACCGCTAAAAAAGCAGCAAAAAAAGCGGCAAAAAAATAATTTAACCACTTTTGATTGAAGACTTTAACGCCAGGCTGTTTAGGCAGCCTGGTGTTTTCCGTTTAAGCCTGGCTTATAGCTTGTTGCATTCTCATCAAAAAAGTTCTCATCATGATGCACGGGCAAAGAGATAAATACTGTTGTGCCTTCACCTTGGCGAGAGTGTAAATCAAAGCTGCCGCCGTGACGCTTAACTGTTTGTTTGGCAATGGGTAAGCCTAAGCCAACACCAAACCCTCGAGTTGAATAAAGGGGTTCAAGGGCCCTTTTGAATGTTTCTTCATCCATTCCGGGGCCATTGTCTTCAATAATAATACGCACTTTGTCTTCAACCAGTTTGGCAATAATTTTGATTTGCGGTCTATTGTTGGGATCCAAATTATCGGCAATGGCTTGTGCAGCATTGGTAATGATTTTGCCAATGGCACTACCCATCTGGTTTTCATCGATTTCTACTTCCTGCAGGTTTTCATCGATGTCAAAAACCAGTTCATATGACATTGGCACTTGGGATTTCTCGGCTTGACGATGAAGCCAGGATGATAATTCCACAGGTTTTGGCTTTATCTCATCAACCAGCGCATAATCATAAAGATCATCAAGAATATGGGTGCAGCGTTCAATGGTGCGCTCTGAACGATCAAATGCTTTGGTAAGTTTCGGGAAATCGTTTTCCACTTTTCTACGGATGATAAACATGGATGTATTAAGCGCGTTTAACGGGTTACGAAGCTCATGGCACAAACTGGCAACCAAGTCACCCAGCAAAGCCTGACGTTCTTTTCGCACCAAGGTGGCTTGTGTTTTCTTCAACTCATTGGTGCGGCTTTCTACACGTTCTTCAAGCAGTTCATTGGCCTGCGCGAGATCGTGCTGCATAGCTTCAAGCTGTTCTTCACGTTGCTTAAGTTCAGTAA
Source organism: Hyphomicrobiales bacterium (assembly GCA_026996935.1). Taxonomy (GTDB): domain Bacteria; phylum Pseudomonadota; class Alphaproteobacteria; order Rhizobiales; family Aestuariivirgaceae; genus JALWJW01. The sequence continues at coordinate 5,819 of JALWJW010000070.1, read as the reverse complement.
TATCAAAATATGTGACCATACGGCGATCGCCAGGCAGTTTGACGATGGAATAAATAAGCGTTTTACCATCAGCTCTTTTGACTTCAACACCGTGTTTGTTGGCCCTTTTTAAATCTGCAACTCGGCGGTCAACATAAGCGTTCCAGACAGCATCATCATTGGTATCTATGGCATACATGCCTTTATGGCGATTTTCCTCCATCGCTGTGACGAAAGTGGGGTGATTATCAAAAAAGCTTTTATCGGTCTTCCATAGTTCAAAAAACTTTTCATTAGCAACTTCGACATTCAGGTCTTTATCGATCAGCAATACGCCCTGATCAACATTATTGATAATTGTCGATAGTGCTTCTTCTCGCATTTTTACATCGGTGACATCAAAATAAGTCAATAGCCGTTTATTGCCAGGCAGCGCAATGCAGCCAGATATAATTGTTTTACCATCGGCCCGCAGGCGTTCGGTTGGTGCTTCTTTGGCTTCCGTCACCCATTCACATACATTCTGTCTGTATTGCTTCCATTCTTTATCTGTTGTGCCATGAAAACCAGTTGTCTTTTTTGCACGCATTTCATCTAAAACAGCCGACATATGTGGCTTTTCTTCAAGAAAACTGGGGTTCATTTTCATTAGTTTCGAAAATGGCTGATTTGACATTTCCACATTCATGTCAGAATCTAAAATCAATGTTCCATAATCGATGGCATTTAGGATTTGTGACAGTGTTTCTTCGCGTTCTTTTTGCTCGGTAATATCGACAAAGGTCAACATATGTTTTCCACTGGCAAGTTTTGTTACACTCTCAACGATGGTGCGTCCGTCTGCCAGCGGGCGTTCGATCGTACGCATCTGGTTCTCTAAGATCGACTTACGTTGGGCTGCCACATATTGCCTCCACTTTGAATCATTCCACGCAGGAAAGCTAAAAGGTCCAACCAGCCTTAATTTATCAAAGACCTCCTCCATATCGGGATGACTTTCCATAAATTCTTCGGGAAAATTCATTAACTCACAAAAACTTTTGTTGGCAAAGTCGACATTTAAGTCTTTATCCATCAGCACAACGGCGTAATCCATATTGGAGATGATTTCTTTCATCATACGCTCGCGGGCTTTGGCTATTTCTCTTATTTTTGCTTCTTTAGTCACATCAATTTGCGATAGAATACGGCTGCCATCATCCAATTGTTTCAAGCTTACATCAAAGTATTTGTCTATCTTCTGTAAATAAATCCGATAGTGTAAGTCTTCGTCCAGGTCTGCGCATAAACGAGCCACACGTTCGCCAACATCTGCTTTCACATCCACATCGCCAAAGTCTCCCCTTTCGGCAAGCATCATCATATATTGCTCAATTGTCTGAACATTTTCCAGTTCAACCTCAGTGAGCCCAATAACTTTTGCTGTTTGAATGTTTTTAAGACGAATAACCCCTTCCTTATCAAACCAGATAACCGACTGGGCCAGATTTTCTAAAACCGTATTGAGTTCACGTCGCTGATGTTCGATTTCCGATAGTAAATGCTCTTCTTTTTCAACCTGACGATTAGATCTCAATAATTCTTCTGTCTCATCTTTTCCTGTTCCGCGAAAACCTTTAAAGTTGCCAAACTCGTCATATAATGGCCAGCCAGATACAACAATGTGACGAATGTCTCCTGTTTCAGTGATGCGCTCATAGCGAAAATCAACAAACGGGGTGCGATCTAAATGATGCTGGGCATGCTTATGCCAGATGTCATGCTCGCTGGTAAGAGCTGCATCTAATCGACTGGTGCCAATAAGATTACAGATTTTTAAATTGGTCAACTTCTCTAAATTGTTTGAGAAGTAAGTGAAAATATGATTTTCATCGGTTTCCCATACCCAGGTTTCAGTTTGCGTTGCCAAATCATGTAACCGGCGATTTGCAAGATTGAGCTGCTCTATGCAGGACAAATGGGCTGTTTGAACCATTTTTTGCACCTAAAATTCACATTTTTAAAAATTATCTAAAACTTCGCATACGGACTTTAATATTCAGTAACTTTAATTGGACTTATCAGCGCGCGTCTCCCCCCTTTTTTTGCTTCCATATGCCTAAAATTTAACCATCTGCATTGTTTTTAAGCAAAATAGTGTTTCCGCGATAACCTACACGCAGCCTAAGCTGTTGATATATATTGTTAATAATTGACTCTTAAAGCTTGGCATGGTTTCTGCAATATACGCGGGTATAGGTGCGTGTATTGAGTAAAGTTGCCTAAGAAAGAGAACTGACTAAAAAACAATCACTATATCTCGCCAACGACGTGCTAAACGTCGCCATAGAGACCACAGGGTCAAAAGGAATGTCATGAAAAAAATAGAAGCAATTATAAAGCCGTTTAAACTTGATGAAGTTAAAGAAGCTCTTCAGGAAGTTGGCTTGCAGGGCATTACTGTTACAGAAGCAAAAGGTTTTGGCCGCCAAAAAGGTCATACTGAGCTTTATCGCGGTGCAGAGTATGTTGTTGATTTTTTGCCTAAAGTAAAAATTGAAGTTGTACTTGGCGCTGATCGCGTTGATGCTGCGATTGAAGCAATCACCCAAGCTGCTCGCACAGGGCGCATTGGTGATGGCAAAATTTTTGTGACGACAATCGAACATGCTGTTCGCATTCGGACCGGGGAAACCGGCGTTGATTGTCTATAATCAACAAACTAAACTCTAACCCCTCAATTTGAATTACCACTAAACTTGATAAGGAATAAGCTAATGTCTAAAGACGCAACAGCGGCAAGTGTTATCCAAATGCTGAAAGACGATGATATCCAATATGTGGATCTTCGTTTCACGGATCCACGCGGCAAAATGCAACACGTTACACAACACATCGACACGATTGATGAAGATGTTTTTGCCGATGGCCTGATGTTTGACGGCTCTTCAATTTCCGGTTGGAAAGCTATCAATGAATCAGACATGGTTTTGATGCTTGATCCGACATCTGTTCACGTTGACCCTTTTTATGCGCAAAGCACTGTTGGTATCTTCTGTGATATTATTGATCCAAATACGGGTGAAGGTTACGAACGTGACCCACGCATGACAGCCAAAAAAGCCGAAAGCTATGTTTCACAAACTGGTGTTGGCGATACAGTCACAATGGGCCCTGAAGCAGAATTCTTCATTTTTGATGATGTTAAATTTGCTGCAGATCCTTACAACACTGGCTTTAAACTGGATTCAACAGAATTGCCTTCAAACTCTGATACAGATTATGAAATGGGCAATATGGGTCACCGTCCGCGCACAAAAGGTGGTTATTTCCCGGTTAACCCTATTGATTCAGCTCAGGATCTTCGCGGTGAAATGCTCTCTACAATGGCCGAAATGGGTGTAACAGTTGAAAAGCATCACCATGAGGTTGCTTCTGCACAGCACGAACTGGGCATTAAATTCAACACACTAACAACCATTGCTGACCATCTGCAACTTTACAAATATTGCGTTCACAATGTTGCGCATCAGTGGGGCAAAACAGCTACATTTATGCCAAAGCCTGTTTATGGCGATAACGGCACTGGTATGCATGTTCACCAGTCAATCTGGAAAGATGGCAAACCAACATTTGCCGGCAACCAATATGCTGACCTTTCAGAAAATGCTCTGTTCTATATTGGCGGCATCATTAAGCACGCTAAATCATTAAACGCGTTTACAAACCCTTCAACCAACTCTTACAAGCGTTTGGTTCCCGGTTTTGAAGCTCCTGTTCTATTGGCTTATTCTTCTGCTAACCGTTCAGCTTCTTGTCGTATCCCCTGGACTGCATCTCCTGCTGGCAAACGCGTTGAAGTTCGCTTCCCAGACCCAACCGCCAACCCATATCTTGCATTCTCTGCAATGTTGATGGCTGGCATGGACGGCATCTTGAACAAAATTCACCCAGGTGATGCAATGGACAAAGATCTGTACGACCTACCACCACAAGAATTGGCTGAAATTCCAACAGTTTGTGGTTCACTTCGTGAAGCCATTCAATCTGCGACAGAAGATCGTGACTATCTTACAAAAGGTGGCGTATTCTCTGACGATCAAATTGATGCTTATCTTGATCTTCTACGTGAAGACGTTATCCGTCTGGAACATACACCTCACCCTGTTGAGTTTGATATGTACTACAGCGTATAATCAACGCTTCAAACAATACTTTAAAGCCGGTGCAGCAATGCATCGGCTTTTTTGTTTTATTCTAACTTTGTGCTTTTGCGGTAATGATACAGCATGAATGAGACCAATAGAGCCGCGAAGTTATTGGTTACTATTATTTGCTGCGTTGAGATTCTTAAGCCGTTTTTCAGGTGATGAAAACTTGGTGGCGCTCATAATCGCTTCCAACTGTGTTCTTAATGCCTTGTCGTCTGCGGGAAAAATGCCATCAAGAGCGGCGGTCCCGATGGTAAAACCATCACCACCGGCAATAGCAACCGTTTCGATACGCTTTGGTGTATCAATGGAACCAGCCATAATAACCGGCACGTTTACAGCTTTGCAAACACACTTCATTAAATCGGCTACATCCCCATTAAAGCGATAAGCCAAAAGGTCCAAACCATCAACGCCAGGGGTTTGGGCTAGGACAATAGCTGAGGAAACAATATTTTCTACCGAGCCACCAAGCACGCTTGGGTGGCCGATAATTTCCCCGGGGAATGGGTAATACTTGATGCCGGAACCATGCAAAATGGGGACGACAGCGGCTGCATTGGTACCGCCGAGTAAATAATCCACACCAATTTCTTTAGCCGCAGTGGCCGAAGCCATCTCGCTTTCAATATCTAATGATACAACTTCAAGATAACTGGTAGCACCACCTGCTTTAATTTCACTGTTCAATTGTTTTAAAGCGGCAACCGGTAAACCAATATCCTTAAAACCGATATGGCGCACACCACAATCAAGCGCGGTCTTTACGTGATCGGCAGCATCTTCAACCGTTCGATCATTACGGGTTAGCATAAAAATAAACTTAAACGTCATATGGATCCCTCTAGTCGCTCCCTCTTGGCGTTCTTTAAAAGGATAGCCCATCAACGCTTTCAGACAAAGCTATAAGTAAGGGCGTATCCGCACATAAACTAAAAAAATATTCAATGATGTCGAAATCCCCCCTTGTCAGGGCTCATAATAATATAGACGCTAAGAAAGCGTTCATTCAAAGGAGAAAAACAATGAAATATATGATGATATTTGCCAGCCCTGATACTGATACACCAACTGACATGGATGCTTGGGGGGCTTATATTGGCTCTATAATGCAGGCAGGTATTGCGGTTTCCTCACATGGTTTACATGATCATCACTCTGCCACAACCGTGCGGATGCGCGATGGCAAAAGACTGGTTGAAGATGGACCATTTATAGACTCAAAAGAACAAATCGGCGGGTATTTTGTTATTGATGTTGATGACCTTGATACTGCGCTGGACTGGGCGGCCAAGTGTCCTTCAGCTTTAACCGGGTCGGTTGAAGTTCGCCCGGTTTTATTCTCACCGATGGATGGCGATTAAGCATTAAGCGATGCCTGTCAGCTTAAGTCAAAAAACCGCTGAAAATGTCGCCCGTCAATCTTATGGTCGGCTGCTGTCTTTCATTTCTGCTTATGCAAAAGATATTGCAGCAGGAGAAGATGCGCTTGCCGGGGCTTTTGCCAAAGCATTAGAAACATGGCCAAAAACAGGCGTGCCCGAAAATCCCGAAGGTTGGCTTCTTACTGTTGCCCGCCGCACCATTGGGCATGGCTGGCGACACGAAAAAGTAAAGTCACAGGCCGAACCAACATTGGAACTATTATCG
>JALWJW010000069.1 GCA_026996935.1 Hyphomicrobiales bacterium | reverse complement strand
TGCCCATCATATTTACGGCTTTGCATCAGCACTAAAGGAATGGCAATAACACACGCGATAAAATAGAGCCAAACAGGCAAATCAATCCATTGTGACGCAAGCCAAAAAACACCAGCAACAACAGCACCCGTAGCTAAAAACAAAAAAATCGCCATGATAAAACACTAAAGAACCATCATGCCCATGGTCAGATTTGCCCGCAACCAATGCCAGAACAGGCCTTTAAACGACCAGGTAAAAAACGTCTTAGTCCCTTGCCAAAACGTCAACCAAAAAGGCCGTCGCAGGCGATTCATAACAATGTCGTCCCAAGCCAGATAGGTATATTGCGTGCTGGTTTGATCAGTTTCAACCATCCAACCAACAGCATGCTCAGCCTGTCGCTTACGGGCACCGATAGAAATATCGACCCCATGACGCTGCTGATAAAGCGCACTTTGAGTTTTCATATCATTGTGATAAGTACGCGCCCCACGCGGATCAAATCCATGAACATAAAACACCCGCCGCTTAAATTTTTGATGCGGCATCACCCCTACCATCCTTTATTTTGGCTCTACTTAACGCCGATCCGCAAAAGGTCATGGATATGAACAATCCCGACAGGCTTATCATTCTCAACCGCAAAAAGACTGGTAATGCTGTTGGCATTGAGCAATTCCAACGCATCTGATGCCAGACTTGTTGGCTCCGTCGTTGCCGGGTCTAACGTCATTACCTCATCAACGGTTTTGGTCAATAAACCATCACCCATATGACGGCGCAAATCACCATCGGTAACCACCCCAATCAGTTTTCCCGTTTCATCAGTAACACCAACACAACCAAATGCTTTTGCCGACATTTCAATCAACGCCTCAGACATCACCGTGTTCTGCATTACTTTGGGCACTGCATCACCTTCATGCATAGCATCTTTTACATGCGATAATGCTGCCCCAAGCTTACCACCGGGGTGATAAAGTTTAAAATCAGAAGCTGTAAAACCTTTATCTTCAAGCAAGGCAATGGCTAAGGCATCACCAATTGCCAATTGCATTGTGGTTGATGTTGTAGGTGCCAAACCACGCGGACACGCTTCACCAGCTTGTGGCATACAAAGTGCCACATCGGCCGCATTACCAAGGGTGCTGTTATCTTTAGATGTAATTGCAATCAGCGGCACATCAAAACGGCGAGAATACTCCACCATATCGCGCAATTCTGTGGTTTCACCCGAATAAGACAGCATGATGATTAAATCTTTTTTCTCAACCATCCCAAGATCACCATGACTGGCTTCTGTGGCGTGAACAAATTGCGCAGGTGTACCGGTTGAAGCCATTGTCGCAGCTATTTTTCGGCCAATATGACCTGACTTCCCCACACCAGCTAAAATAACCCGGCCTTCAACTTTTTTTATCAATTCAACCGCGTGAACAAACGCTGAGCCAAAATCGTCATCCAGTGACGCAATAATTTGTTCTAACCCTAAAAGCTCTTTGCTTAAGGTGCGGCGCGCGGACTCCAAATAAGACAATGGTCCACCTTCAATTTTTTCGATTGTTTGTGACATTTGTTGACTATAGCCCCCTCGATCTACTTGGCCAACCCCGACCAGCTTAAAAAAAGCATAGTCAAACAAATACAGCTAAATTATGCCGTTCTCATTTTGATCAGCAACAAGTGGAAAATACACCTGCTGTTAACCATAAATTGGCTAGTCTATCGCCTTAATACCTAATCTAGTTGGTTTCAGGCATCTTCGACCCATGAGTATTGCAAAAATTAATCCATTTATCGCGATTACAGGCTCTGTATTTGTCGTATCAGGGGCAATCGTGTCAAATATGAGCCTTGCCAACGCTCAACAGGCCTCCATATTGCGCCCAGGTCTTGATGTTAACACTGACCAAACCGGAGTCATCCAGGCAGAAAACACCCAAACAGCACGTACCAACGCCCCCCAACCGGTTCGTTTACTATCCAGCCAGCCTGAACAATTACCACCGCCTCCACCACCAGTAAGGCGAACGCGTGAAACCGCCCCCTTTGCCCCAACAGGCATCAAAGCCGGCAGTTTTCGTATTTACCCTGAATTGGGGGTTTCCAGTGTGCTTACAGACAATGCCCGCAGCGATAATTCGGGAAAAGTCAACGACATCGGCATTCAAATTGCCCCATCTATTCGCATTGAAAGCGACTGGCTTCGCCACTCTTACACATTTAATGCCTCAAGCGACCTGTTGTTTTATGCAAAATCCAAAGAAGCAAATTCAAACACATTCAACGCAACAGGTGAACTTCGCTTAGATATTCGTCGCAACACCAATTTACTCACCAGCACAGGCTACACATTATCTACAACATCTTCAGCCTCATCTGAAGTTCCCGGAACCGCCATTGGTAACAGACGCGACCATCAAATCACATTCAACACAGCCCTCACCCATCGCCTTAATCGGTTGATTGCAACACTTTCAACAGGCGCAACCTGGCAGATGTATGAAAAAGTAAAGCTTTCTGGTGGAGGTTTTGAAAACAATGCTGATCGCGCTTATGTTGAACCTAACGCAAAATTGCGCTTAGGTTATGAGATAACATCAAGCATTACCCCATTTGCACAGATAGGCTATACCCCGCGCTTTCATAATAAAAAAATCGACCGCAACGGTTTACGCCGCAATTCACAAGGTTTTGATGCCCAACTGGGCTTTGCATTTAATTTATCACCCATTTGGGATGGAGAAATTGCAGCCACATATGAGCACCGCAATTATAAAGACCCCACACTTTCAAACATCAATGCATTTGGCCTAAACGCCACGATTAACTGGCGCCCAAGCGAGTTGACCACGTTGTCACTCATCTCATCTACTTCAATCGATGAAAGCTCAACCGCAGGCATTTCAGGTTCTCGCAACTATAACCTTGCATTAAACGCAACCCATCGCTTTAGAGAAAACCTAACAGGCAGCTTAAACCTTGGCATGAATTATAATGATTTCATCGGCACCAGCAATGATGATGTTTATTACACCATCCAAACAGGCATTGCCTATGCCCTCAATCGCAAAATAGAGTGGACGGGAAATTATCTGTTCACCCACTTCAACTCAGGCACTGCCGGCAATGATTTCACCGAAAATCGCATAACAACAGGTTTTCGTTTCCGCTTGTGATACGATTACTAACTTATAAGTTAATTTTGACTGAGAATGTCATTGAGAACACAACGAAACTCTTCGCCCAGTTCCTGGCTTTTTAAACCATAAGCAACATTTGCCGCCAGAAAACCAATTTTTGAACCACAGTCATATGTTGTGCCACTAAATTGACAACCATAAAACTGCTGAACCTGCATAAGCGAAATCATCGCATCGGTGATCTGAATTTCACCACCTGCTCCAGGGTTCTGCTTGGCAATCTCATCAAAAATTTCAGGTTGCAAAATATAACGACCAGATATTATCAGATTTGACGGCGCATCTTTAATTGCCGGTTTTTCAACCATCTCGGTTATTTCAAAAGTATCGCCCGATTTATTGGCACAACCAACCACACCATAACTGGAAACATCTTCTTCAGGCACCTCTTCAACTGCCACAACATTACCGCCATGTTTTTCATAAGCATTTATCATTTGTGACAAACACCCGGGGTCTGCCTGCATCAGCATATCAGGTAATACCAGAGCAAACGGTTCACCACCTACCAATTCACGCGCGCACCAAACGGCATGTCCCAAACCTAACGGTTCCTGCTGGCGGGTGAAACTTGTTTGACCGGCAGCAGGTAAATCTTTTTGCAATTTCTCAAGCGCTTCCACCTTACCGCGCGCGCGCAAAGTTTCTTCAAGCTCAAATTGTTTATCAAAATGATCTTCAATCACACCTTTGTTGCGACCGGTTACAAAAATAAAGTGCTCAATTCCTGCCGCTTTGGCTTCATCAACGGCAACCTGAATAACAGGACGGTCAACAATAGTCAGCATTTCTTTGGGTACGGACTTGGTTGCAGGAAGAAATCGCGTCCCAAGCCCTGCCACAGGAAAAACTGCTTTTCTGATTTTTGTAAAAGATGCCATAATGCCCCACATTTAAACTGTAATTAAACCAATATGGCCAAATCCATACACGACATCAGTTAAGAAATAGCAAGTTTGTCTTGCCAAATCACATTTGGTGCGGGAATCATAGCGTATGACAGATATAAAAATTCAAAAAACCGCTATTTACCTGACAATAATGCTTTTCCTGGCCACCTCTCTCCCATCTTTGGTGGCCCAGGCAGAGAACGCTAAAGATGACACCGCATATTCAACATCAACACAAAGCAATAAATTTTCAACGTTCCTTCGACAATTTCGCCCCATCGCCATAAACAGCGGTATTTCTAGAAAACTCTACGACAATGTCACACGCGGCCTGACCCCTGATAAAAGAGTACTCAAACTGCTTGGAAGCCAACCAGAGTTCAACAGTCAAATCTGGACTTATCTTGAAAAACGGGTAAGCCCGCAACGCATCACTACGGGCAAAAAAAAGAAACAACAATACGCCAAAGCCATTGCAGCAATCGAGCAACGCTATGGTGTTGATCGTCATATCCTTCTTTCCATTTGGGGGATGGAAAGCAATTTTGGCAGCTTCAAAGGCAATATGAGCACCATTCGCTCCCTAGCCACTATGGCCTATCAGGGTCGACGAAAAAACTTTGGCCGTATTCAATTACTCGCGGCCCTTAAAATCCTTCAAAACGGTGACATAAGCCCCAAACAATTTAAAGGTTCCTGGGCCGGTGCCATGGGCCACACACAATTTATCCCTGCAACCTACAATGCCCATGCGGTTGATTGGACCGGCGATGGCAAACGTGATGTTTGGAATTCAGTTGAAGATGCACTGGCCTCAACCGCCAATTATTTACGCAAAGCAGGATGGCGATCAAACAGGCCATGGGGTTGGGAAGTCAAGCTCCCTGCCAAATTTGATTATTCCCTTGCAGGCAAGTCCGGTTCTCGCACCGTTTCAAAATGGGTACGCCTTGGCATTAGACCTGCCAGCTTTAAAAACTTCGGCGGTTTTAACGAAATCACCCGGCTAATTATTCCTGCCGGCTCCAAAGGCCCCGCATTTCTTATCACCGATAATTACAAAGCCATTCTAGCCTATAACAGATCTCATTCTTATGCTTTGGCCGTTGGCCATCTGGCAGACCGAATTGCCGGACGCGGAAAGTTTAAAACCTCCTGGCCTGTCGGCGATAAACCGTTCAATCGCGCAGAACGCAAAGAACTTCAACGCCTGCTTACCGCCAAAGGCTTTAACACAGGCGGCATTGACGGGCGCATGGGTGGTAAAACTTTGGCCGCAATTGCCGCCTATCAAAAAAGCATAGGACTCATCAGTGATGGATATGCTAATCAAAGCCTACTCAATCGCCTACGATCAAATAAGTAATCATGAAAAAAACTCGCTCACACTTCATCGCTGCCGCTATTGTATTAATTAGTTTTGCCCTGCAAATCAGCTTTACAAATTCAGCTATGGCTCAAAACAAACAACTTGGATATCTTGGCCAGGGGCGAGATCAATATAGTTTGTTTGTCTTTGGTGATGCGATGGCAGGCGGATTATGGGCAGGCCTTGTCCGCATTGCCAAAGATCACCCCAGATTACGCATCAATGGTCGTTACCGTGAAGGGTCAGGGTTTTCCCGCCCACAAATTTACAACTGGGCCACTCGCCTCCCCCGCACTTTAGAAGGCCGCAACATCGATATCGCCATTGTTCTGCTTGGTATTAATGATGGTCAGTCTATTCGTGTGAATAATGAATACCTCGTATTCAACACGCCAGAATGGAAAAACATATATCGTTCATCTGTGCAAACCATGATGACGCAGTTCAAACAGACCAATATCTCAGTATACTGGGTTGAAACACCACCTGTTGCCCGCCCCGATCTGGATGAAAAATTAAAAATAATTGCAAAAATACAAAAAGAAGAAGCTGCAAAAGCAGGTATTCGCTTTGTAAAAATTCGTGACAGATTTACTGCTTCAGACGGGTCTTATACCGACCGTGGTGCCGATATTTATGGCAACCTCGTCCGCCTTCGCTCGCGCAACGGTATCCGCTTCATTAAAGCTGGTAACAACAAACTGGCCAGTATTGTTTTAGCTCAGATTGATCGCGATATTGAAATTGCTGATGGCGATCGACCCGTAGCTGATTTTCCACTGCCGATAAACAATAAAACAGCAACACAACAAATCACGGGCGAGCCACCCTATGAAGGCCCTGTTTTCTCCGCTCCTGGTCCAAATGGCCAAACCATGGTCGTACAACCCAAGGACCTTCCATCCCCTAACACCAGTATTGTCACCATAGCCCCAAACCAGGTACCTTCATTTGGTGCAGGTAATCAATCAAAGAACGCTGCAGCCATCATCTCATCGGACTTAATGCTCAAAGGCCTAAAAGCACAAGCTGCACCTGCAAGTCCAGCATTTGAATTATATTCTTTAGGATACTGGCCCAAAGGTAGCAACCAGATCAACCGTGTGGACAATTTCTCATTACCGGAACAATAGTCGGCAAATTGGAAAAACCTTAAGACATGCCAATTGAATCATAAAAAGATGACATGCCTAAAACTGCAACGTCTTTAATTGAATTTAATGCAACGCATCACGCACCAGTTTTACCCTTTGTTTTGGCAAATAGATTGACCAGCTTGAAATATTACTTGATTTGGTAAAGTTTACCACAAGCTTTCCACCGTGTTTTTCAGCTAATTTCGCCATAAAAACCAAACCCCAATGCGACACAGCTCCGCCAACACTATCATTATTCTGTTTTTGCAAATACACCGAGTTTAGCAAACCTTCCAACTCAAAACGAAAAACCAGCACACCATCCTGCTGCACATATGTCAGCAATTTCACTTGCCCACCCGCCTCAAGGGCCTCAACGGCAAGAAACAACCCACGGGTCAACATCTGCCTTAAACGCATCAAATCGCCATAAAAACCCCGGCAACGCCCCTGACCGGGTAAAACCAGTATAGCAGAAATTACC
>JALWJW010000068.1 GCA_026996935.1 Hyphomicrobiales bacterium | reverse complement strand
TGCAATGACCGTCACCCACAAACAAACCAAAGACCCGTTTGCAGAGCCTTATCCGTGGTATGTATTGCTGGAGTTTTCATCGCCCCAAATGGGAGACGGTATCGAACAAGCCATGCTGGCAACATTGGAAAAAGCGTTAGAAAACGAAATTGCCCTTGATGCGGTTATTGCACAATCGGGCCAACAAGCAGTTGATCTTTGGGCCATTCGCGAGCTTATTCCTGAAACGCAAAAAGAAGAAGGTGGCTCGATCAAGCACGACATTTCTGTGCCGCTCAGTTCAATGCCGCAATTTTTGCGTGAAGCTGAAAAAGCAGTGCTTGATTTAATCCCCGATGCACGACCCGTTCCGTTTGGCCATGTGGGCGATGGCAATATTCATTTCAACATTACTCAACCAAAGGGAGCCGATACACAAGAGTTTTTAGCGCGCTGGAATGAGGTCAACGAGGTTGTCCATAAAATTGCCCACAATATGGGGGGCTCGATTAGTGCAGAACATGGCATTGGTCAACTTAAAGCGCCTCTGTTACCTGATGTAAAATCACCTCTCGAGCTGGAAATGATGCGTAATCTGAAAACCATGTTTGATCCCAAAAACGTTCTTAACCCGAAGAAGGTTTTACTATGAGTGCTGTCATGGAAATATCATCTGCCCAGGATAAAGATGTTAAATCGATTATACAATTATGGGAAAAGTGTGGGCTGACGCGGCCGTGGAATGATCCGGCCCAAGACATCGCCTTTGCCTGTGAAAAACAAGAAAGTGATGTACTTGTCGGGCGCATTGGTGATGAAATTGTCGCCAGTGTCATGGTCGGCCATGACGGTCATCGCGGCGTGGTTTATTATGTGGCCGTGTCACCAGATATGCAAAGCAAAGGCCTTGGTCGCGAAATAATGAGCGCGGCTGAAAATTGGCTGACAGATCGCGGCGTTTGGAAAATGAATTTGCTTATTCGTCAGGGTAATGAAAAAGTGCAGTCGTTCTATGAAGCGCTGGGATATAATGAAGAACAGCGCACTTGTATGGCTAAAAAGTTGAATGACTGATTGGTTTGCAGTCGTGATGGGTGTTCTGTTTACATGCAACATCCCCTTTATTTGCATAATAAAACGCCCAGCTATATCCGTTATTAAAAAACAAGATGGAAAACCAGATTGTTTTCAATGGTAAAACTCATTATAATCTCTGGCTAGGTGCAAGCAAGTTACGCATCTGATAATAGTTGTTTTCCTGTGTCACTTATAGCGAACATTTCATGCCAACAAGTCAGCGCGCATCTCAATTGGCCACCTGGACCATTCTTGTTGCCATATGTGTGATGGGCATCAAATATCTGGCATGGGTCTATAGCGGGTCCGTCGCGCTCTATTCTGATGCGTTGGAATCAATCGTCAATGTCATAACCGCATTGATTGCCTGGTGGGCCATTCGCCTTAGTCATAAACCAGCCGATGAACATCACCCTTTTGGCCATCATAAAGTTGAGTATTTTT
>JALWJW010000067.1 GCA_026996935.1 Hyphomicrobiales bacterium | reverse complement strand
GGCGTAATTCGGATTGAGTTTTATAGCCTGGTTAAAATCAGCCATGGCGCGTTTATGGTCGCCTGCCTGAAAATAGGCCCAACCTCGATGGTCATAGCTTTCAAAATGCTTGGAGTTGAGTTCTATTGCATCAGTAAAATCGGTGATAGCTTTGTCACCATAGCCCTTATAGGCCCAGGCCTTACCGCGATTAAACAAGATGTCAGCCCTGTTTTTTTTACCGGCTTCATCAGACGCATTTGCAGATAGTACTTTTAAAGCCTGATTACAGGATTCAAGTTTTTCATCACCTGTATCTTTGCTGCAATTATCGATATGACCAGTATCAATTGAACTGGCAAAGACTTGGCCCACTGGTATGAAAAAAAGGGCAAACACAGCCCCTGCTAACGCATGCTTCTTCGCAATCATTTATATATCCTAACGCCAACAAAAAATCTTTACCCTACGTTGAAAGTAAGTTGGCAATCATTGAATGTCAATGAATGTGGAAATACATTTAAAGCAATTGATGCTGGTGACCTAATTGTGGCGCAACCCTTTGTTCCAAAGCCAACAGGAACTCCTTAACCGGCAATCCACCGGCAAAACCGGTTAAAGATCTATTAGCCCCAATAACACGGTGACAGGGCAATATGATTGGTATGCGGTTAGCCCCATTTGCCGCACCAACAGCGCGGCTGGCTTTTGGGCGACCGATATTTTTTGCCATTTGTCCATATGTCGTCGTTTTGCCATATGGAATTTTCACCAGTTCCTGCCAAACCTGATTTTGAAATGGCGTGCCGTCAGTCTCAAGTTTTATGGTGAATTGTGTGCGGTCACCTGCAAAATATTCAGCTAATTCCTGCTTTGTCTGACAAAATCCCAAAGGGGCTTCTGTCCAGTGCTCTTGCGGGGATCTCACGTCCTTACCAGTGGAAAAACCAATTAAATGCAACACTTCTTTTCGGTTGTGGAAATTTTGCCCGGCTAACAGTAATTTTCCGATGGGGCTGTCGATATAGCAATATTCTAAATTTAAATTACCCATCAGCGACACCCTTGAATATGATCGTTTTTAAAGCCGGGGCCAGTATCGCTCATACGCTTAATTTGAGACGGTGGGCGACCATATAGATTCTTGAACGTCTTATTAAAACTTCGCACGCTTTTAAACCCTGCCTTTTGTGCAATCTGCGCCATGGTCATCTGTGTATTGTTTAGCAGTTGTTTAGCTTTGCGTATACGCATGGTTTTTGCTGTTTGGCTGGGACTGGCGCCAATATGCTTGGTGAACAGTCGGGATAAATGGCGTGAACCGATACCCAGACGCGCCGCCAGGTTTTCAACACTATCGTTGTTTAAAGCGCCCTGCTCTATCAATTTTAATGCCCTTTCAACGGTGGTTTTTGTCCCGTTCCATGCCGGACAAAATGGAACCGTTTCAGGCCGGCAGCGCAGGCATGGACGAAACCCGGCCTGTTCTGCCGCCGGTGCTGTTTCAAAAAACATAATGTTT
>JALWJW010000066.1 GCA_026996935.1 Hyphomicrobiales bacterium | reverse complement strand
CAATAAACCACCGATGAAGCCTAATCCTTCAATAAACATAACCGGCGTTTTCGTTATCGCTCTTGTTGGTGCCATGTCCAAATGAGGGCGCGGCGTATCACGATCTACCAGCGGATATTTAGCATGTTTGCGCATTTCAAAAATCATCAAAACTGGAAAGAAAGAACCAATCGCCAACAAAATAAGCCCCTCAACCAGGGTCGGCATATTATTCCAACTTGGCAAATCGCCATGCTCGTCCATAAATAAAAACCAAACCACAGGCACAAACAACAACCCAAGGGTGATTTGAAAGCCAAAACTCCCATACGGTCTAAGTTCCACTTCATGCTGGCAGTTTGAGCATTTATAAGCATAGACAGAATTATAAATTTCCATCTTACGTTCTTGCGGCTCTAAAGTCGGCTCCCCACAGCGGGCGCATTTTCTGGTTGCTGGCATTCAAGGCGCTTTCATTTTAAATAATCTGTTTAATTGACGTTCAACTTTATAACAAACCTGAATTTACAAACAAATACCCATCCGCCAAAAGTGGCACTTGCATGTTGCGTTGCGGTAAGTATATTGAAATTTGATATTGCGATGCACAATAAAGTTTAGGGACAAATTTTAAATGTCGATCAAACCTCGCCGCTCCGTTTTGTATATGCCAGGCTCAAACGCCCGCGCCCTGGAAAAAGCAAAAACCCTACCCGCTGATTGCTTTATTTTCGATCTGGAAGACGCTGTTGCACCAGATGTAAAAGCATCTGCGCGCCAACAGGTTTGCGATGCAGTAGCACAAGGTGGCTATGGTAATCGCGAGCTGGTTATCCGCATCAACACTTTAGACAGCGATTGGGGCAAGGACGATTTAGCCGCTGCAATCGAGGCAAAGCCTGATGCCATTTTGGTCCCCAAAGTCAACACCCCTCAAGACCTCGCCCCGCTTAAAAATTGCGGTATACCTATATGGGCAATGATGGAAACCCCGCTGGCCATGTTCAACGCCAAAAATATTGCCTTTGCTGATGGGCTTGAAGCATTTGTCATGGGCACTAATGATTTGGCCAAAGAAACAGGCGCTTCCCTTTTGCGTGGCCGCCACGCCATGGTGCCATGGTTGATGACGTGTGTTGCCGCTGCCCGCGCTTCAGGCATATCCATCATTGATGGCGTATATAATGATTTTAAAAATGATGAAGGCCTGCGCACTGAATGTCTGCAAGGGGCTGACTTTGGTATGGATGGGAAAACCATCATACACCCTGGCCAAATTGCAGCCTGTAACGAAATTTTTGCACCAAGTGATGATGAAATCAAGCACGCGAAGGATATCATCGAAGCGTTTTCCCTTCCCGAAAACAAAGGCAAAGGCGCCATCAATCTAAATGGCCGTATGGTCGAACTTCTCCATTGCGAAATGGCCGAAAAAACCATCGCGATTGCTAAAGCCATTGAATTAAAGCAGGAAGGTTAAAATGTTCACACTTAGCCTCCCACCATCACCATCAAACACCCCACATTCGTCATCTTCGGGCTTGACCCGAAGATCCAGAATGAAAAAGGCGATCACGATGTGTGACGCACTGGATACTCGTGTCAAGCACGAGGATGACGATGGAAAGTATAAAGGTATGCCCCAATGATTAAAACAAAAACCAATACGGGTAACTTCTTTGAAGATTTCACCATCGGCCAAACGATTGTTCACGCTACCCCGCGCACCATTTCAAGTGGCGATCAGGCTTTATATACAGCCCTTTATGGCTCGCGTTTTGCCGTTCAGTCATCAACCAATTTTGCCCGCCGCGTCGGCTACCCGCAAAGCCCTGTTGATGACATGCTGGTGTTTCACATTGTTTTTGGTAAAACCGTTGCTGACATTTCCTTAAATGCTGTTGCCAATCTTGGCTATGCCGATTGTCGGTTCCTGCAACCTGTTTATCCGGGCGACACCTTAAAAACGGTTTCACAAGTCATCGGTCTAAAACAAAACTCAAATGGCAAAAACGGCGTGGTTTATGTGCGTTCAACCGGCACCAACCAAAAGGGCGACATCGTTCTAGAATATGTCCGCTGGGTGATGGTGCGAAAACGCAATATCGATGTCCCCGCCCCTGAAACGGTCATTCCTGATTTGCCGGACAGTGTTGATACAAAGTTTCTTGGCAGCGCCTGCCCGACAGTCGATCAAATTGACTTTGACACCTCAGTATCCGGCTCAGCGTTCGTGTGGGGCGATTATGAAGTTGGCGAAAAAATTGACCATGTTGATGGCATGACGGTTGAAGAAGCTGAACACATGATGGCCACGCGGCTTTATCAAAACACCGCCAAAGTACACTTCAACCAACACACTGAAGGCCAGGGCCGTTTTGGTCGTCGATTGATTTATGGTGGCCACGTCATTTCACTGGCCCGCGCTTTATCATTCAATGGCCTCTCAAACGCCTGTCATATCACCGCCATAAATGGCGGCCGCCATATCGCCCCGTTGTTTGCAGGTGACACAGTTTATGCCTGGAGCCAGATCACCGACAAAACCGAAATTGACGGCCGCAGTGATATCGCCGCACTAAAACTCACCACCATCGCCACGAAAGATCAACCATGTAACCAATTCCCCGATAAAAACCATGAAAATGCAATTTTAGAGCTGGATTATTGGGTGATTTTACCAAAATAATCCTTTAATTATGTCGGGAAAGTGGTATAGCATGTCGCAGGGCACTAATTCAAAGCTCCATATATTCTTTCAAAAAACATAACCGTATTCATCAGGTTAATATCATGAGCACCACCCCTCAAAACAAGGTTCAGCGACCTCTATCGCCCCATCTCCAAATTTATAAACCTATGCTCACCATGACGATGTCGATCGTGCATCGCATCACAGGTATTATTTTATTTTTTGCAACTTTATTGCTGACATGGTGGCTCATCGCTGCAGCAGCCGGGCCTGAGTATTTTGTCTATGTCGAAGGTCTTTTAACCTCCATCATTGGTCGCCTGTTTTTATTTGGTGCCACTTGGGCGCTGCTTCATCATGCTGTTGGTGGATTAAAACATTTGCTTTGGGATACTGGTCGCGGCTTTGATCTGAAATTTATTGAAGTTTTAGCTAAAGGTTCTCTTATCACCTCAATTGTTCTGACATTTATTGTCTGGGCCATTGCCTACGGAGTACGATAAAATGACCATGCGCACCCCGTTAAATAAAGTCCTGAATTTAGGCTCAGCCAAATCAGGTACCCAGGATTTCTGGCTCCAGCGTTTAACCGCCATTGCCAATATCCCGCTCACTTTATTCCTTGTTTGGTTTTTCATTTCCCTAAGTGGGGCCAACCATGCACAAGTTGTTGCACTGGTCGCACATCCCGTCGTTGCCGTTGGCCTTATCGCCACTATCATTTCATTTGTCTGGCACATGCGCCTTGGTATGCAGGTGGTCATTGAAGACTATGTTCATGGCAACGCACAAGTAATTCTAATTATTGCCAACACCATGTTTTGCGCACTAATCACTTTAATGTCGATTTTTGCCATTTTAAAAATCAGTTTCGGAGCGTAAAGAACCGATGGCTACTAAAATAAAAAACGACCCCGCAATCAAACATTTCGGGGCAAAAAGAACCATAAGTGTTTCTGGTAGAGACTATGACATTATTGACCACACATTCGATGTGATTGTAGTTGGTGCCGGTGGGGCAGGCCTGCGCGCCGTTGTTGGTTGCGCCCAGGCTGGTTTAAAAACCGCCTGTATTTCAAAAGTATTCCCGACACGCTCTCACACCGTTGCAGCACAAGGCGGCATTGCCGCATCGCTCGGCAATATGGGTGAAGACAATTGGCGCTGGCACATGTATGACAGTGTTAAAGGCTCTGACTGGCTGGGCGATCAGGATGCGATTGAATATCTTGCGCGCGAAGCCCCCCAGGCTGTTGTAGAACTTGAACATTGGGGCGTACCATTTTCACGCACCGAACAAGGTAAAATATACCAGCGCGCCTTTGGTGGCATGACAACCCGATTTGGCGAAGGCCCTGCCGCACAACGCACCTGCGCTGCGGCTGATCGCACAGGCCATGCTATTTTGCACACCCTTTATGGTCAATCGCTTAAACACGACGCTGAATTCTTTATTGAATACATCGCCCTTGATCTGATTATGGAAGACGGTGCCTGCCGCGGTATTATGGCTCTTTGTTTAGAAGACGGCACCATTCACCGTTTCAAAGCCCACAAAACCATATTGGCAACCGGTGGTTACGGCCGCGCCTATTTCTCATGCACATCAGCTCACACCTGCACCGGCGATGGCAATGCCATGGTGCTGCGCGCAGGTTTGCCGTTGCAGGATATGGAATTTGTTCAATTCCACCCCACAGGTATTTACGGTGCGGGCTGTTTGATTACTGAAGGTGTACGCGGTGAAGGCGGCTATCTGGTCAATTCCGAAGGTGAACGCTTTATGGAGCGCTATGCCCCGTCAGCAAAAGACCTTGCCTCTCGTGATGTTGTTTCACGCGCCATGACCATTGAAATCCGCGAAGGTCGCGGCGTTGGCCCTGATAAAGATCACATCTATCTGGTCCTGGATCACCTGGGTGCAGACCTGTTGGCCGAACGCTTACCGGGCATTTCAGAATCTGCCAAAATCTTTGCCGGCGTTGATGTCACCAAAGAGCCAATCCCTGTTATTCCAACAGCCCACTATAATATGGGCGGCATCCCAACCAATTATCATGGCGAAGTGATCGCTGGCGATAAAAAAGACCCTGACGGCGTTGTCGAAGGTCTGATGGCCGTTGGTGAGGCAGCCAGCGCTTCTGTTCACGGTGCCAATCGTTTGGGCTCAAACTCCCTGACAGATCTGGTTGTCTTTGGCCGCGCTGCTGCCATGCGCTGTGCTGAAACCATCACCCCGCACACCGCCCACAAAGATTTTCAAATTGATGCGGGCCAAAGCGCGATTGAGCGTTTGGATAAATACCGTTTTGCCGATGGTTCTACCTCAACGGCGCAATTTCGCCGCCAGATGCAACGCGATATGCAAGATCATTGTGCAGTGTACCGCACTGGTGAAACCCTTGATGAAGGCGTTGAAAAGATCGCTGAACTCTGGGACAAAATTGACGATATCAAAATTAGTGACCGCTCATTGGTTTGGAACTCGGATCTGGTTGAAACCCTGGAGTATGACAATCTGATTGCTCAGGCAGCCGTTACCATTAACGGTGCCCAAAACCGTCAGGAAAGCCGCGGCGCGCACGCGCGTGAAGATTTCCCCGATCGCGATGATAAAAAGTGGATGGTTCACACCCTTGCATGGACAGATGATGCCAGACACAAAGTCAAGCTCGGCTCGCGGCCTGTTCATAGTTACACCATGACCGATGAAATCGCCTACATTGTTCCAAAAGCCAGAGTCTATTAAGCGTCTATAAAGCTGAGAGTTTATTAAAATGGTTGAAATCAATCTCCCTAAAAATTCCGTTGTTGGCGAAGGTAAAAAGTGGCCAGCCCCGCAAGGGTCAAACCTCAAAGAATTTCGCGTTTATCGTTGGAATCCTGATGATGGCAAAAACCCGCACGTAGACACTTATTCGGTTGACCTTGATAAATGTGGCCCGATGGTGCTTGATGCCATCATTAAAATCAAAGATGAAATTGATCCAAGCTTAACTTTTCGCCGCTCTTGCCGCGAAGGGATTTGCGGATCATGTGCCATGAACATCGATGGCACCAATACGCTGGCATGTACCAAAGCCATTGAAGACGTTAAAGGCCCGGTTAAAATCTACCCGCTGCCGCACATGGAAGTGGTCAAAGATCTGGTGCCTGATCTCACCAATTTTTACGCTCAACACCGCTCAATTGAACCCTGGCTACAAACCAAAACCCCAGAACCAGAACGCGAATGGTTGCAATCACATGATGACCGAGAAAAAATCGACGGTCTTTACGAATGTATCTTGTGCGCCTGTTGCTCAACCTCATGTCCATCATACTGGTGGAATGGTGATCGCTATTTAGGCCCGGCGATTTTACTTCAAGCCTATCGCTGGCTGATCGACAGCCGCGATGAAGCAACCGGCGAGCGCTTGGACAACCTTGAAGATCCGTTTCGGCTTTATCGTTGCCACACCATTATGAACTGCGCCAAAGCCTGTCCAAAAGGCTTGAACCCGGCAAAAGCAATTACTAAAATCAAAAAAATGCTGGCCGAACGCAAGGTTTAATTTGGAAAAAATCACGCGCCCATTGTTAGCTCTTACAGCGCTTATACTAATGAACTTGCCTGCGCGATGCAAGTTGCCCAAGGTCGCCCCGCTTACGAAAAAGAAACAACCTTGGAAACATTTAATGCCTACCAGAAAGATTATCCAAATCAAATATCAGAACACGTCAAAAATTCTTATCGCTGGCAATTAAAAAAAATCAAAAGCACCATAACGTTTAATGAATACACCATAGCCCCATACATCGCAGGTGAACAGCGCTGTTCCTTTGACAACATCTACTTAGCCTCGCTTTCCAAACGCCCAGCATTTTTTAAATAACTTGTAATCTGGCACAATATTGACACGACTCACAATTCTATGAATATAGAATCATGGAATCTCAAATTGCTGCAAATATATTCTCAGGCCTTGGGCAACCAACCCGCCTTGAGATTTTAAAACTCATCGCCCCTCATTCTCGTGGCAGCGATGCCGTTGGTTTACCGGCGGGCGAAATTGGTCAAGCCCTTGGTTTGCCCCCCGCCACACTGTCATTTCATCTTAAAGATATGACCTACAAAAACCTTGTGATCAACAAACGAGTTGGCCGCAAAATTTATTACCGCGCCAACTTGGAAGTCCTCATTGCCTGCTTTGATGAAATCGTCACCCACATTTTAGAGCCTGATGAATAAGTAAACACTCAAATAAACACTGCCGAACGCACGCAAACATTGACCTCACTATAAAAACCTGACTAAATGGTCAGCATATAATCTGGCCCGACTGAACGGTGCAAATTGGTACAAACATATCACAATGCTTATTGCTAAAACAAATTCAAGGTTTTAACTTTTAACAATCAACACTTCA
>JALWJW010000065.1 GCA_026996935.1 Hyphomicrobiales bacterium | reverse complement strand
CATCACGCCTTTTTCCATTATAGACCGGCGTAAAACTGTGAACTGTAATCAAAACAGGATCATCGCGTTTATCAAGCTGCACATCAACAGCAGCATGAAACGGCTCATAAATATTTTCCGTTCGCCAAGTTTTTTCTTCATCAGACAGGTTTTCATTACCTGTAATTCTCGTCACCTCTGAAACCGACCGCATGGCATCATCAGATGTTGGTGGTCTGTTACAATCATAGATAAGCCGCGAATACCGCTGTAACACCAAAGGACTATCAAGCTGACGCGCCACCTCAATTGCTACCTCCGCAGCACCCGGATCCCAGGCAATATGGCTTTCAAGCTCCTTCTCGCTCAAACCCAAATCCCCCATAGCCTGCGGCAATTGCCTGCCACCATGCTCACACACAACCACAAACCGACCCTGACGATCACCACCGCGCAAAATCACGGCATCGCCCTTGTCTGTTTGAAACTGTGGTAACGCTGGCGCGGCAAGATTCATCAAGAGTTCCTGTGCGTAAAAGTAAAGTGAATGACTGAATATTTTCAGACCCGTTGCTCATTGTCAAATAAATTACAATCATTTCCTCTATTGCGGTTAAGTATCATAATTTGCCATAAAGAAACTAAGAAGCGGGTTTTTCAGAATATAGTTGAAAGTATGGGCAAATGACAGGCGAAACAAAAGCAACAATTTCAGAAATTATTCGCACCCGTTATGCTGATTTAACCCGCAAAGAACGCAAATTTGCTGATACATTATTGGCCAACTACCCCGTTGCAGGCCTAGCGAGCATCACAGAAGTTGCAAAAAAGGCCGATGTTTCAACCCCAACGGTACTGCGTACCGCCAAAAAACTGGGGTTTAAAGGTTTCCCCGGTTTTCAGTCTGCCCTGCGCGCAGAACTTGCCCAAACCCTGTCAAGCCCGATCACCAAACACGAACAATGGGCCGATGAAGCCCCTGCCGAACACATACTCAACAAATTCGCCACCGCAACCATGGATAATTTATCTTCTTCCTTGCGGCAAATTGACTATAGAACCTTTGATAAAATCTCAAAACTACTGGCCGACGAAGGCCGTAAAATCGCCATCGTTGGCGGGCGTTTATCTCATACACTGGCAGATTCCCTTGCCACTCACCTGCAAATCATCCGCGATGATGTCACCTTGCTATCAGCCTCACCCTCACGCTGGCCACACCATCTATTGAGCATGAAAAAGGGTGATATTCTGGTTATTTTTGATGTCAGACGCTACGAAACCAACCTGACAGACCTGGCCAAAATTGCCGACAAACGCGGCATTAAAATTATCCTGTTCACCGATCAATGGATGTCACCGGTTTCTGCCCGCGCCAGCCACACCATTTCATCACGCATTGAAGTGCCATCTGGCTGGGATTCATCGGTCGTAACCATGTTTATGATTGAAGCGCTGGTTGCCTCGATTGAAACCAACCGCTGGCCACAAACCCGGGCCCGTATTAACGAGCTTGAAGAAATTTTTGATGCCACGCGGCGTTTTCTTAAAAAGCCTTAATCGCTTCAGCAATTGATTTACCGCTTTGCATCGGTGCCATCACATGCACACCGCAAACCCCCGAAATCTGCTTAAGACCATCAACCAGTTCCGAACAAATTTTACGCCCTTCTTCTTTTTGGTCTTTAGCCTTTTCCATTCGCGCCATAATATGGCCAGGGACAGACACACCATATAATTTTTCATCCATAAATCGGGCTTGTTTAAGCGACAATAACGGCCCCACTCCAACAATAAATTTCAATTTGTCAGTGATCCCTTCCTGTCTCAAACGAGCGAAATATCGTTCTGCCACATCCAAATCAAAACAAAACTGGGTTTGGGCAAACTGCGCCCCACCTTCAATTTTATCCCGTAAACCAACAGGCTTCCAATCTACAGGTGGATCAATCGGAGCATCAGCACAACCGATAAAAAACTGCGGCGCGTTCGCCACATCGCGCGCCACAACGCCAGACATGTCGCCCGCCATAGCCAACAAGCCTTTTGAATCTAAATCAAATACGCCCGTTGCCTCAGGCATATCCCCTTTTGACGGATCGTCACCATGCAAGATCAACAAATTCTCAATCCCTAGCGCGCTGGCCCCCAGCAAATCAGCCGCCAAACCAATGCGGTTACGATCACGGCAGGTCAATTGCAAAATCGGATCAAAACCCTCCCGCACCAAAATCGCACTGGCCGCCAATGACGACATCGCCAACCGCGCACCTGCGCCATCCGTCATATTGACCCCGTCAACCAAACCGGCCAGCGGTGCCACCCGCACCATTAAATCATCAGCACTTCCTGAAAGCGGGGGCACAATTTCAGCGGTGATAACAAAATCACCATTTGCCAGTTTTTGTTGCAACATGTTTTCTTCCAAAATAAAAATCAGCGTTTGATGTAACCCACCCGCGCAAAATTACAACCTTATTCACCGACCATATTTTTCAAAACCCCGACACCCTCAAGCAAAACCTCCACCACATCACCCTTTTTCATCGCCCGCGTCTTACCCGAAGTCCCTGTATAAATCAGATCTCCCGGTTCAAGCGTAATATATTGCGAAATACGTGAAACAATCTCAGCCGTTGAATAGCGCATTTTTCTGGTAGAAAATTTCTGCACCACTTTACCATTTAATTTCGTCACCAGCCCCAAACGATCATAACTCAAGCCCGGCACAATCCATGAACCAATGGGGGCAAAAGTGTCCGACCCTTTTGAGCGTAATGAATCAAACCGTTCACCGGCAAAACTTCGCTCAGTAATATCATTACCGACAGTCACCCCAAAAATGGCATCTGCCGCCTGTTTAATGCTTAGTTGGCGCGCCTTTTCACCCATCACAATCACCATCTCCCCTTCAAAATGAAGATTGGTTGAGCCTTTGGGCACAAGGATTTTCTCACCTGTTGTAATCAGCGCTGAAGGCAGTTTTGCAAAAATCTGCATCCGCTTTCCTTTAATTAATTGGCCCTTGATCCGTTTTGCTTTCTTGTTTTTGCGGTTTTTATAATTTTCCGCCACACCAATAATTTTTGACGGCACCACAGGGGCCAGCAGCTTAATTTTATCCAAAGGAAAAACCACGCCCGTACGCTGTACTTCTGGCTCAAAAAAGCTGCGATCAAGTTGATGAACACCGCCAGTTGCCAGAAACCCGTAATAGATTTTTCCCTCAAACATGAACCGCCCAAACCGTAACGGTGCATCATCGCCTTGCGTGACTTGAGCAAAAACGTGGCCTGTCATCATCACAAAACTGAAAATAACAGCAAAAAATATACGGATCATGGTTGCTTTCCAAAATAAGGCGACCGATAAAGGCCCAAGTCCTGACACTAATTTGAGAGTCCTGACACTAATTACTGACTGACATATGGAACAAAATCAATGGCTGAAGCATTTATCTGCGACTATATCCGCACCCCAATCGGACGTTTTGGCGGCGCTCTCTCAAAAGTCCGCGCTGATGACCTGGCAGCCGTGCCCTTAAAAGCCCTGATCGAGCGCAATCCAAAAGTAGATTGGGCAGCGTTGGACGATATTCTTTACGGATGCGCCAACCAGGCAGGCGAAGACAACCGCAATGTTGCCCGCATGGCCGCTTTGCTCTCTGGCCTGCCCGTCACTGCCCCCGGTGTAACGCTCAACCGTTTATGCGGGTCTGGCCTTGATGCCGTTGGCACCGCCGCGCGCGCCATAAAAGCAGGTGAAGCCGATTTGATTATTGCTGGCGGGGTTGAATCCATGTCACGCGCGCCCATGGTCATGCCAAAAGCTGAAACCGCCTTTTCCAGAAACGCCGAAATTTACGACACCACCATTGGCTGGCGCTTTATCAGTAAAGCTATAAAGGCCCAATACGGGGTGGATTCCATGCCTGAAACGGGCGAAAATGTTGCCGCTGATTTTAACATTTCACGCCAAGACCAAGACAGCTTTGCCCACCGCTCACAATCTCGCGCTGGCATCGCAATGGAAAACGGCCGTTTAGCTCAGGAAATCACCCCCATCACCATTCCACAACGCAAAGGCGATGATGTTGTAGTAGATACCGACGAACACCCCCGCCCCACAACCACGCTGGAACAACTGGCAAAACTAGGCACCCCGTTTCGCCAGGGCGGCTCTGTGACCGCTGGCAACGCATCAGGCGTAAATGACGGGGCCGCCGCCCTCATCATTGCCAGCGAAGCCGCCGCCAAAGCCTATGACCTCACCCCCATCGCACGCGTTGTCGGCATGGCCGTTACAGGCGTTGAACCACGCATCATGGGCTTTGGCCCAGCACCTGCAACAGAAAAACTGCTGGCCCGCTTAAACCTGAAAATAACCGACATCGACATCATCGAACTCAACGAAGCCTTCGCTGCCCAAGCCCTCGCCGTCACCCGCCACTTGGGCCTACCCGATAATGCCCCCCACATAAACCCCAACGGCGGCGCCATAGCCCTCGGCCACCCCCTCGGCATTTCAGGCGCAAGACTGGCAGGCACGGCAGCGTTGGAACTCAAAAACACAGGCGGCCGCTATGGCTTGGCAACGATGTGCATCGGCGTTGGGCAAGGCATTGCGTGTGTGTTGGAGCGAGTTTAATTGGGGGATGTTAGGTGTGTTGTTGACTGCGGATAGGGTTGGATTTGATCCGTTCACGCTAACTCGCTTTGCTCGTATGCTGCACTAGGCGCGGCCTGATCGGCCGAGGCCCGTCGGGCCTAGTTTCAGAAGTTTGCGGCTTGGTTCCAGCGAGTGGCTAAAACTCTCCGTAAGCTTCGGTGGAGAAGGCGAAGCCGAACGACTAGGGCCGACCGGCCCTCGGCGCTAACGCGCCGCGCTAGTGCAGCGTACGGGTGAAACCCGTTAGCGTGAACGGAAAACCTTAAACCCTCACCGTAATCCTCCCCTAAACCCCTCACCATAACCCAAACAAAAAACCCTCACCGCCCCCGCGCTGGTAAATCTATCCCGTTAATATGCATAAAATACACCACGGAGAGAACGCAAATCAGCACGCCTAAAAACATGAATGGCAGGGTGGGGAGAAGCGAGACTTTAAATCCGTCGCGCGGTTGTTTTTCGCGCCACACCATAAACGCGACTAAGCCAAAGCCAGACAAGAACACGGCAATTGTTATATATTCTTCCAAAACCAGTTTATTCCAAAAACAAAACACTTGGGCCAGCCCATTAACCTTTTAGAAGCCATAACAGGGCTATACTGGGTCATAAACCTCTATTTGGCCTCATCAAAGCCATATAGTTAGATAACTTAAGAAACAACAAACAACACCCAGTGCTTCAATCATCAAGACGGCACCCGCAAGGGAAAAAGATCGCAGCAGGTTAAAGCATTTACAGGACTACTGACTTTCTAATTGAACTTCAGTTTGGCGGCAAACTTAATCGACAGGACTATTCTGATTGTTAAGTGAGTAATACAAATGAAATACCTGCCCTCAATTTCTGCTGTTTTTTCAGCAAAAACATCAAAGTTTCTTGGTGCATGCGCTTTAGCGGCAACAACGCTGCTTGTTGCAACACCGCTAACAAACATCGCAAACGCCGAAGGCCGCACCCAATATGCCAGCAACAATTTTAACAAGAAAACCGCGGTAAACCAAACCCGCGATTACGTTAAAACCCAACAATCAAATCGGGCAACTTATTCTTCAGGAGAAATCCTTACCGAGGGCCATCAGTTTTTTGGCAACACCACAAAAGGCCTGGCCAAAGCGGTTGAATATGTATTCCAAAAAGCTGGCCCGCCCCAAGGTTATATCATTGGCCAGGAAGGCGCTGGTGCCTTTGTTGGTGGCCTGCGCTATGGCGAAGGAATGTTATACCTAAAAGATGGCACCAGAAAAAAAGTCTTCTGGCAAGGACCATCCATTGGCTTTGACTTTGGCGGTAACGGATCGCGCACATTGGTGCTGGTTTACAATATCGACAACGTTAACGACATCTATGACCGTTTCATCGGCCTTGATGGTTCAGCTTATTTCATTGGTGGATTGGGCATCAACTTCCAATCCAATGAAAAACTGAAACTTGCTCCCATTCGCACAGGCGTTGGCGCAAGACTTGGCGCCAATGTTGGTTATTTGAAATACACCCAGGCCCCAACCTGGAACCCGTTTTAAACCAACTAAAACATAATATTTTAAGCCATTGCAGCGACGTAAAACATTTGCGACATTGCGATGGCTTTTTTATTAACGGTTTGTTACCTATAAACGGTTCCAAAATTGCAACGCGTACTGCATATTATTTCAATCGTCCTGTTTAAGGTGAAAATATGTCTCAAATAGAAACAATCATGCTGATTGTCTTAGGATTTGCCGTTGCACTTTTAGTTGCAATGTTTTTGGGCAAATTGTTATGGGGCCAGGCCATCGGCCTTGGTAAACGCCGCTCGCGCCGCGATGATCCGGTAACGATTGCAGGCCTACAAGCCGACAAAGACCGCTTACGCGCAGAACGAGCCATGTTGGAACGCAAACTGGAATTGCGCCTGAATGACTTGAAAACCCGCCTTGCAGAACAATCTGCCGAAGTTTCACGCAATCGCAACCGGATTGAACTTTTAGCCGATGAAATAAACCAGCGCGACAACACCATTGCCAAAGCCAATAAAGAAATCACCAACCTCAAAGAGCAAATGGAACCGCTTGAACAAGAACTGGTAAAACGCACCCACACCGTTCAAAAACTAAAAGAAGAAATTCGTGAACGCGATGAAATCGTTCAACAGAAAGTCGAGCTGATTGACAGTTTAAAACAACAACTTGATCAGGCTTTGGCAGGCAATGCCATTGTTGGACAGGCTGACCTGTCAGCCAAAGATCGTTTAGCCCAGCGGATTACTGAACTGACAAACCTTTCCGCTCAGATTGAGCAACAACGCATTCAGCTAACACAACAACATTCAGAACTTTCTTCCCTTTCAACAGTGATTGCAGAAACCAAAACCAAACAAGACAAATCACCAAAGGTTTCTTCCAGTAAAAAAGCTTATGTTGAAAAACTCGATACATCTTCCAGCAACCTTGAAGACCAA
>JALWJW010000064.1 GCA_026996935.1 Hyphomicrobiales bacterium | reverse complement strand
TTGTTCAACAAGTACATTCATGCCGTCACCTCACTTTTTGGTCCAAGCTGTTCATAGCGTTTGCAGTCAGCTTGTGGCGGCACCTGCAATTGTGGATAGTCATGGGTTTGGGGCAGTGGTTCAATGGCCGGCTCGGCAAGCTGGTTGAGCAGGTTGATGATGGCAGAAAGACGGATTGTTTTTTGCTCAACAGCCAGTTCACAAGCCATATCCACAGCCTCCAGCCCATGCTCGCTGACCAGCATCAGCAGGTCAACAAAGTCACGATCCCCGCCTTGTGTCTCCATATAGCGGGTCTTGATCATGTTCATGGCAGCGGGAAGCTGCCAGGTCACAAAAGGCGCGCCATTGCGCAGAGCGCTGGGCTTTTGCACCAGTAAGGGCACATAATGCCATGGCTCAAAATAACTCTTGTTCCTGGTAAAGCGGCGCTCGTGCTCAGCGATCACCTTATTGTCCGCAACCACGACAATCCGGCTCGCATAGGCCCGCAAACTGACATGTGAGCCGGCATGTTTGGCCGGAACACTATAGCGGTTGTTGTCATATTGAACCAGGCAGGTTGAGCGCACCCGCACTGCTTTTTCCACATAGCCATCAAAGGGGCGCCCCAGTGGACGTAATTTGCCCCGCTCCGTTGCAAAAATCTCATCAATGCTTTGCTCTTTTTGTTCCGGGTGCGGGCGCGTGCCCAGTTCATTACAACGCAGCAGCTGCCAGCTATTGAGAGCCTCCAGATCATCAAATTTGAGTTTTGGTGTAAACAGCCATGACCGGACATGCTGAACCTGCTTCTCTACCTGTCCCTTTTCCCAGCCCGAAGCCGGTGTGCAGGCAACAGGCTCCATGACATAGTGATTCATCAGAGCCAGAAAGCGGGGGTGGAATATCCGCTCCTTTGAACGGGATACAAACGTGACCATCGTCTTCGGATTGTCAATAATGACCCGGCGCGGCACGCCGCCATAAAACTCAAGCGCACGGACAAAAGCATCCAGAACCATTTCCTGAGCCTCGCCCGGATATGCCACCACAAAGCTCCTGCGGCTGTGGCAAAGGCGAAAATGCGCAACCTTGATCTTCTGCTCAACCCCGCCCAGGACAACGTGCTCCTCGCTCCAGTCAAACTGCAGTGCATCACCAGGGGCAAAGTACAAGGGAACAAAGGCCTTTGACAGCTGCGGGGCAGCACCCTTCAAGATCCTGATAAACCGGTAGACCGTTGATTGGGAACCTTTGTAACCCTCTTCAACCAGTTGAGCGTAAAGCTTTGCAACCGTGCGACGCTCCCGGCGCGGCCGCTTCAAATCCTGCTCATACAGCGACTTCAGGCGATCCTCATGACCGGCAAGCTTGTGCGACACCGGCGGCGCCTTGCGCCTGTAACAGGGCGGCGAGGCATCATTCACATACTTCCTGACCGTATTGCGTGATAATCCCGTATCACGGCTGACCGAACGAATGCTTTTCCCATCCCGCAAAACAAGACGACGTATCTTTAATGCTGTTTCCATCAATATCACCTGCATGTTCCCCGCACTGAAAAGCGCGGATGTTACCAAAACAGGTGGGTCAGTTTTAAATGACAGTTGACATTGTTCTCAAGGGTTATAGCAACAGGGCTGTTGAGTGCCATTGTGGCGGCTGGCCCGAAAATGGTTCTCTGCCCTCCGATATCCACGTTGCAGTAAGGCTGATCTTTGCTGCAAGCCGTTAACCACACCAAATAAAAAGGCCACACAAACACGTGCGGCCTTTAATTTGTGATTTAAGTTTTATTATTAGATTGAAGCTTCAATCCATTCAGCAATTTTACCCTTTGGGTTGGCACCAACCTGAGTTGCTTTAACTTCACCGTCTTTAAACACCATAAGAGTAGGGATGCCACGGACACCAAATTTAGAAGGTGTTGACGGGTTCTCATCAATGTTGATTTTAACAACTTTGACTTTTTCGCCCATTTCTTCAGAAATTTCTTCAAGTGATGGGCCAATCATTTTGCAAGGGCCACACCATTCAGCCCAAAAATCAACAACCACAGGGCCGTCAGATTTTAGAACCTCTTCCTCAAAGCTTGCATCTGATACCGGTTTTGTCGCCATAATAATCTCTTTTCTATTAAACAGGTTTTTTAAGCACACCAGAAAAGCGTACCGTTTCTTTCCACCAGAAAATAGGTACTTAGTCCTGTCTGGTCAAGGTGCTGTGATCAATTTTGCGCTTAAATGCGTCAATCAGTTGTGATCGTGGCACCTCCATTAAAGTCGCATTATGTGTCCAAAGTAGCGCTGCTCTAATTTCGTGTTGTGGATATAACTGCCGCAAAGCCAATTTATAGGTGGCCAATTGACGAATATATTGCGGATTGATCTGAGCTGTTGTGTGCGGTGGCGGACGGTTGGTTTTGTAATCAACAATCAAAATACGTTTTTCATCAATCAGCAGGCGATCAATTTGGCCATTGAGTATGAAGTTTTCACCCTTGTCAGAGCTGTCACTGGGAAGCCTTATTTCTGCAACTATCGGTACTTCAGATAAGCCCTGCGGGCAAAAGACATCTTTAAAGGTTGGGTCGTTAAGTAAAGTCATAACTTCAGCTAAAGTGTCGCCTCGCTCTTTGGATGTTAGTCCTTTGCCATGTTTTTCAAGAAAGGCTTGGCCTGTTTCGCGTTGGTCACCCCTTATATTAGGGAGATATTGCAAAAGTTTATGAATAAGGTTGCCACGTAGAAACTGATTTGTGTTTCCACCGGAAAAAGGTGCCAAATGAAGTTCTGTGTTATCATCCCCAGGACCTGTAATGCGTGACGGTGCCAACCATTTTCGAGCTGCTTTTTGCACCAAAGGTTGACTATTGGCCCAATCAGGTAATTCTAATTGTTGTAAATTTTCATCCACTGGTTGGTTTTTAGTTTGATTTGCCTCCACAACGCTTTCATCAATGCGCCAAACTTTTCCAAAAATTTTATCCTTAAACTGGTTTTCATCATGGCAAACCGCATTTTTGATCAAAGAGTACCAGCTATTGTCCTGCAATTTTTTATTTGATTGAGCCGCCCCGATATATAGTCGCTCACACGCACGTGTCATGGCTACATAAAGTAATCTGTTATGTTCTTCTTGTGCTTCACAAAGATATTGTTGTTTAAGTTCTTCAGTAAGGTTTGTGGTGAAGGCAGATTGTAATTTCCACATTTGGGTATTATCAGTGATCTTCAAAATTGCGGGAGTTTTACTGGTGTCAGGCACATCATATGTATCGGGCATAATGACAATATCAGCTTCCAAGCCTTTTGCCCCATGAATAGTCATAATACGCACTTCGCCCGCTTCTTGTTCCATTTCCCGCTTGATTTCACTGTCGCCGTGTTCCAGCCAGGAAAGGAAGCCCTGTAAGGTTGTGACATTGTTTTTTTCATATTCTTGCGCCATTAACAAAAAGGCATCAATGGGTTCATTGGCCTCTTCACCAAGGCGCGTAAAAATTTTCTGCCCAATGCCGCCGGTATTTAAAACATGGCTGAAAAATTCAAACGGTAGTAATTTTTGAGCCAGTCCGCGCCATTTTTCCAGCAAATTAACAGCGTCTTGATAAGGGGCGCCATCTTCGGCCAGCTTTTTTGTAATTTGCCACAATGACCGGTTCGTGGCTTGTCCGGTAAGGAATAAAAGGTCATCATCAATTATAGGTTGTCCATCATCGCGGCCAAGCAATGAAGATTTTAACAGACCGGCAAAATTGAGGTCATCTTGCGGTAATAAACAAAACCGCGCTAAAGCTGTTAAGTCTTCAATCGCCATATGACTTGTCAGCTCGAGGCGATCAACACCTGCGACGGGGATATTTTCAAGCTTCAACGCCCGTACTAATCCATCCATTAATTGACTACGGTTTCGAAGCAGAATTAAAATATCACCTGCTTGCACAGGGCGGTTTTTACTGGTGAGTATTTCACCGCTCTTGAGCCAGGAAGAAATTTTTTGAGCAATCTTTTTGGCCAGCACAAGTTTGGTTGTTTGCTCTGCCTGATCATCATTTTTGCCTGCCCAAATAGAGACTTTATCACTTGGCGGTTTTTCAATGACAGGCCAGACTTCAACAATGCCCTGTGCATCACTTCTTACCCCCACATGGGTGGTCTGGTTTACCCCGCGTGCAGCGATATCTTGAGAAAAAACTTTATCAACTGTGTTTAAAATATTATTGGCCGAGCGGAAGGAAACATCAAAATCAACAGGTCGAAAAGTTTCCCCGTTTTGTTCGATAAGGTTTTTAAAATAGTCTCGCTTTTCATCAAATGATTTAGGTACGGCACCTTGAAAACTATAGATTGACTGTTTCCGGTCTCCCACCGCAAATATGGTGCGAAGAAGGTTGGGGCGAACCGCTGCGCCAGTGAAAAAATCATCGGTTAAGAATTGGATGATATCCCATTGTGCCGGACTGGTATCCTGGGCTTCATCTACCAGAATATGATCAAGTCCGCCGTCCAATTTATATAAAACCCAGGCAGCGCTTTCCATATTGGCGAACATGTTCAAAACTTTGGAAATCAAATCGCTATAATCATTAAGGCCACGATGGTTTTTCTCATCATCATAAAATTGGGTGATGGTTTTGCCCGCTTCAAACAAGGCCATTGAAGCGTTAAGAACAGTGACACAATTGGCTTTTTCATACAGCCGGATAAACGCGTCCATACCGTTTTGAAGTAAGATCAAGATGTCAGGGTGTTCTTGTGCACATTTTGCAGTACACAGGCTTTTTTCAGATTTTTCTATATTTTTTGCCGTTAAAAAAAGCTTTTTCATTATAGCAAATGTTTCACTACCTGTTTTGCAGGACAGTAAGGTATCAATGCATTGGCCCTGGGATATATCGGTTTTTGCTGTTCGAGCGCACAGCACGTCTCTGGCAAAGGCATAGGCTTTAGGATCGATAATTTGTTGGACGCTTTCATAAACATCTTCCATAGAAATATCGACAGGTACATTCAAGGCGCTGGCAAGGCGCAGTTTTGCACCATCAAGATCCTCATAAATCACCCGCATATCATCTCGCTTGGTCAAAAGCGATTGTATCAGCTTATCAAAGCCTTGCTGGCCGCCTGAATATTTGACAATTTCTGCAAGGCCAGCCGACTGATCTTCTGGTCGGTTCAGGACATTTTGAAAAAATTTAGCCTTAACCCTGGCCATAAGCTCGTATGTCTGCCGATCATCCATGACCTGAAAGTCTGCGGTAACACCTGCTTCAATCGGGAAACGATGGAGCAGGTGTTCGCAAAACGCATGTATGGTCTGAATTTTTAAACCGCCCGGTGTTTCCAATGCTTTGGCAAATAACCGGCGTGGTTCGGCAAGCTGGTCTTTGTCAACTTTTACATGGCCGGTGTTGTGATGGATCTTTTCAATAAGCTGGTCATCATCAAGCGGTATCCATTCAGCAAGTCGTTTATATAACCGATTAGACATCTCAGCCGCTGCTGCTTTGGTGTAGGTCAGGCATAAGATTTTTTCAGGTGCCGTGCCATGCAGCATCAATCGAATAACCCGATTGACTAAAACATGGGTTTTACCTGAGCCGGCATTTGCCGAAACAAATGCAGATACATCAGGATCAGACGCACTGGCCTGATCTAAGCTGGCTTTGTTTTTCTGCTGGCTCATTTGTTTTCTGCTTCTTCATATAAATGGGCCCATTCGCGCCATCGTGACAAATACCCGTATTCACGATCAAACTCAGGCCGTGCCGGTGCACTGGCAGCCAAATAACCCTGGTCTTTGTTTTGGTAGCGGGCCAAAAGTTCAAACAAACCATTTTGTGTGGTGTCAATTAATTTGCCAATATCTTTTGAAACGCTGATGGTCCCTGGGGGAATACCTCCTGAAAGCTTAATATATATCAATCTGTTAACCGATGCTTTTTCAATACCTTCAAACCCGCCAGCCTGAGCAATAAGGGCCTCAAGAATAAGCTGTGGTGAAAAGTTTTTTGCAGTCTCAATAAATGAAGGCGGTGCACCGGTTTTATAATCTATGATTTGGGTATCACCATTATCAAGAATATCGATACGATCAGCCCGTGCTTTCAGACTGTATTTTATCAGGTTGAGTTCAAAATCATAATGTCCGTCTACTTCAACCTTCGAACCAATATGGTTTGTTCGAATATTTTGCTCATTGGTTATAAACCATTGGGCGATGCGTTTTAATTGCGGTTGCCAAAAAGCACAAAGAGAAGGATCATCGATGGTTTTTGTAAGTGTTTGTTCAAACATTTTTAATAGAATTTCCTGCCCGTCTTGAGGTAGTTCAAGAGGGTAGGCTCTTAAAAAATGTTCAAGGACATCATGCACAAGGCTACCGCGCTCGGCCGCACCAATTTGGTGGTCGATCGGGTTCAACGGAGATAATTTTAGAATTTTTTCTGCAAAATGCCGATAGGGGTCTTTTAACAGTTTTTCAACACCAGTGGCACTAAAGTTAGTTACGCGTCTATGTATATCCGGCTTTGGATTGGGTTGCTTGCAAGGGGCAAAGCTGCAGGGCTTATCAAGAATACTGGCCCAATAGGCCCAGGGCATTTGCGCTGATCCATTGCAAATATCTGGCATACCTGCTGCTTCCAACAAAGCTTTTAATCGCAACACCCAGCGTGATGGAACAGCAGGAGCATTTCCCAATTTATTGGTATATGTCATGAACACAGTATCGGCACAAAACCCTTGTGAAAAATCATGAGCGGAAAGGCCGATCCGGCGTTCGGGAACAGGCAGCCCGGCACTGGTTAGTTGCGGGCGGGTCAGCCATGGGTTGTTTTGCGCCGCCATAGGCCAGGTGTTTTCATTAAGCCCGCCAAGAATAACAATATCACTGGCAACCAAACGCGCTTCCATCAGGCCAAAAATGGTAAGTTGATTGTGGCGGACGTGCTTGGGCCGCAACATGGCTTCTTTTAATAACCGTTCCAGTAGATCGATATAACCATACCCGCTCATGGCCGGGGCATAATTACCTGCTTCTAAAATTTTTGAAAAAATGCCTGACAATTGTTCACCTGCATCGCTCTGCCACAACATACAATTACCGTCCTGGTGAGCACAAATGGCTTCGGCAACCTGTAAATGAATTTGAATAATTTTAGCAAGCCCGGGTGGGCAGGTTTCATTAAACAATGCAGCTAAAGGTTCAAGAGCAGATTGGATGGTTTTGGCAAACGCAATAATTTCCTCCCAATCATCATCGCTGAGTTTTTTAACAATTGGATGGGTGTATTGACTTTCAGCATGGGCAGATTTTGCTTTTTCGCACATGGCAACAAAGCCGTCTAAACCTTGATAAGGTAAGCGCGCGCGCAGGCATCCGATTTCTAAGCCGTAAGATAGATTTTTAACGTCATCATGATGCAATCCAAAGCGCGTGAGAGGATGGGTAATAAGGGTTTTAAGTTTGAGAGGAGCAAAATTACTTTTGGCTACATCGAGTAACAATTGTAAGAACACCGCATTGGGGTGTTTTGATAATGGCTCACCGGCTGAATCGTCAACCTCAATTTGCCAGCGACCAAGTTCGCTTTTAACATTACGTGCCAGGGTACGGTCAGGAGTAATGAGCGCTACCGATTGTTGACCCTCTAAGCCATGACGCATAATCAGGGCGATGGTCTTGGCTTGAGCTCGTTCATTATCCAGCCCCAAAACGGTCATGTCTTTGGTCGCCAGGGCAAGTTTTGCCTTATGTCTGGTAACGGCTGTGCGCCAATGATTAGTGGTTTGTGCAGGGCGCATAATTTCACTCACCAACCAATTACGTGCTATGGTTTTTTCGCTCTGTTTAAACCCTGGCAGCGGTAAAACATCACCGCGCTCGATTTCCATTTTGCATAGCAGTTCGCGCATCCCAAATTGAGGGTGATGTTCTTGCAGACATTGCCAGCTTTCCTCGTCCATATCCATGTCGAGCCCAGGCAATATCACCGCACCTTTTTTTAATCCCGCAATGGTGGAAAGCAGTTTTGCCGTTGTTGGAATAGATCCTGTTGAGCCAGCCGCAATAACAGGATAATCAGGCTCGCTTTGAGTTAGCCATTCGGTATAAGAGGTCATAAGCTGATTGCGCTGATCATTGGCCCCCACTTTGCCCTCATGGCGCAGGGCTGCTGGCAGTTTCTCTTGAATTATCGATAAAAAGTCAAGCAACTGCAACCGATGTTCAGCAAATTCACCATCAAATAAATCGGCAATTGCGTCGATGTCACGGCCATGAGTTTCAAAGGCATCAACCAATTCAGCAAGAGAATGAGCAAGATCAAAATTTTGTTTGTCCGATGTATTCAAGGTTTTGGCCAGCGGTACGTCACTGTTTTCATCTGCCCATTGTTGAATAAAGCCAAGTAATAAAAACTGACGTTCAAGTTTTGAAATGGCATTTAAGTCAGGGCTAAACTGCCCGGCTAAATTTGCATCATTAAAATCAAGTTCATCTTCATCCACATCACCAAGTGGTTGAATACGCGGCAGCAACCTGGCGGCACCATCGCCTTG
Source organism: Hyphomicrobiales bacterium (assembly GCA_026996935.1). Lineage (GTDB taxonomy): Bacteria > Pseudomonadota > Alphaproteobacteria > Rhizobiales > Aestuariivirgaceae > JALWJW01. Next base: position 17,095 of record JALWJW010000064.1, on the reverse strand, counting down.
TTCAATAAAGCTTTGTGAGAGCGCCCGCGCTGCCCGCCGCGTGGGCAATAAAATGCTCCAGCGTGGTAGCTCAAATTTGCATGGTGGCGTGTGGTCAGGTTTTGGCAGGTTGCCGGTTAGAATAGCTTTGGCCAGACTGTCGGCAAAACCAACTCCGGCTGGAATGTAATAAACGGTTTTATTACTGTTTTCATTATTGCTCATAAAGGGTCATGGTCAAAATTAGAAATGGCATCGCGGGCAAGTGGAATCGCCTCAGGGGTGCCCACATGCAACCATAACCCATCATGCACATAACCCAAAATTCTATTCTGCAAGAGTGCGCGATCCCATAAAATATTCATCGAAAATTTGCCTGTCGGACAGTTCGATAAAACCGCAGGGTTCATTAAATAGCACCCAGCATAAATATAAGGGGCACTGGTATTTTTACCGCGCCGCTTAATAGCCCCATTTGCATCACAGAAAAAATCACCAGACCCCTCAAAGCCAACAGCATTTTCATGTGGCACAAGCATCAGTAAAAAATCACAATCAAGTTGATGGAAAAGGTTGGTCATTGTTTTAAGAGATGATTTATTGGGGCGGTCCAGCCAAAATGAATCACTGTTTAAAATAAACACTGGGTCATCAGCTAACAATTTAGCAGCCTGGCAAACCCCACCACCGGTTTCCAGCAATTGTTGTTTTTCATCACTGATGATTATTTTTGCCCCGCGATAGCTGTCTGCCCATGCTTCGACTTGTTCTGCAAGGTAATGAACATTGATGATGATGGTATCAACGCCAGCCTTTTCCAGATTACGCATCCCATATTCAAGTAATGGTCTGCCCGCCACTTTAATCAGTGGCTTGGGGGTTGAAAGGGTTAAAGGCTGCATACGTGTGCCTAACCCGGCGCACAATACCATTGCGCGTTTGACGGTTTGTTGGCTGATGTCGCTCATGGGTTTGCCCCGTGATAAATTCGCTCAGATTCTGGCAGATATTGATCAAACCAGTCGGCCAGTTCTTTAAGGGCGGGGTGCTGCAGGTTTTGTTGCAGGTATTTTGAAACCCTGGGCAGGTGCTTTAAATAAGCCGGTTTGTGGTCGCGCACGAAAAGGCGGGCAAAAATGCCTAAAACTTTTGTCGCGCGCTGGGCCCCCAGCCCTGCATATGCCGCCTCGAAAGCCTTTTGATCAAAGTTTTTATCCAAGTTAAGGCGGTCTTGAAAATATTGCTGAAGCAGGCGTTCTTCGCTTCCATCCGGCAGATCAACCCGGGCATCTTGCAACATTGATACAAGATCATATGCAGGATGCCCTAAAACACAATCTTGTGTATCAATGAGCCCAACACGGCGATGGCCTTTGCGCTCTGGCAACCAGATTAAATTGGGAGAATGAAAGTCACGTAGAACCCATACAGAAAAATCATTATCAAACAGCCTGAAGACCGATTGCCAAGCCTTTTGAAACTGCTCCTGGATATCATTATCTACCGGACTGTTTTTAAGCAACGGCCACAGCCAGTTTAAAAGTAAATCGACCTCAATTTGATAAGCCTTTTTATCGTAGTTTGATATATGATGTATCTGGTTTTTAATCGATACTTTATCGGGCCATTTTTGACTGGTCATATGAGCCAATAATTTTGTTGCAGCACTCATTGGCTCAAAAATATCGCGCCCGCTGGCTAATATGCTGCCAAAAACCTCATCACCAAAATCTTCAATGAGCATAAGACCATCATCAAGTTGACTGGCGATTTCATCTGGTGCACTAAGGTTTGCTGCTCGTAATTCCTGATTGATTGCTGCTACCGGAAAAATGCCTTCTGCAATGTGAGCCGTATCGCTGTAAGTTTTACCTGAAGCAAGCTTTGGCCCATCTGATTGGGTAGGCATATCCATTAAAATGGCGCGCTTGTCTGTTGACTTTGCAAGCCGTTCATACCGTCGCGCTGATGCATCGCCTTGCAAAAAGCCTCGGCTGGCATTTTGCCAGTCATGTTTTTGCAGAAACTTTGAAATAATATCCATACGCTGTAAAATAGACTGGGCATCGCCATAAGACTGAAGCGTTGCAGTGCGCTCGTTGCCATCAATCAAAAGATGAATTTCCAGACGGTTTTCAGGCAGGTCATCACAAATGCGTTCAGGCCATTCGATCAGCGTCACTCGGGTATCAATATCATCATAAAGCCCAAGTTCATAAACTTCATCAATGTCATGGGTGCGATAAAGGTCAAAATGATAAACACAAAGGCGCAAATCTTCATAAGGTTGCAGTAATGAAAAGGTCGGACTTGGCACATCAAGTAATTGGCCTTGCGGTGATAAGGCACGAATAAAGGCTCGGGCAAAGGTTGATTTTCCAGATCCTAAATCGCCAAACAAACAGATGGTTAATCCTGCGCGTGCAAACAGACCGAGCTCTTGTCCAAGGAGAATGGTTTCTTGTTCTGTTTTGAGTTGACGTTGAATAGTCACCACACACTTAACCTGCCAATGCTGTTGGCGATGCTGTTATCGGTGCATCGATAATAACATCATCATGTTTTGGGCCTGCAAGTGGCAGGCGACAAATAACGGTTGTACCCTTATTCAGTTTTGATAGCAAAGAAACCTGACCATCGTGAAGTTCAACAAAGCTTTTAACAATGGCAAGACCAAGGCCCGGGCCACGATGGCCACCTGAAATGGGGATGGATTGGAAGCGATCAAAGGCTCGTTTCTGGAAATCAGGGTCCATTCCACGACCAGAATCGGCCACCCAGATTAAGATATCGCTCCCATCTCGTTTTGCCCCAAAGCGTACGGTGCTTTTTGCGGGTGAAAAACCAATTGCGTTTGAAAGAAGGTTTTCAAAAATTTGTGTCAGGCGGCGTTCATCACCAATCAGTGTACTGACATTATCGGCCAGTTCGATATTCAAGGTTAAATCGAGTTGTTTGATTTTTTCACTCAATGAACGGGCGGTTTTTTCCAGTAATGTTGCCACATCAATTTCTGTGAGTTTAAGCTCCATTGCACCGGCATCAATGGTGGTTAGATCAAGAATAGCATCAATAATACCAAGCAGATCATTTGATGAGCCTTGAATATGGTCCAGATACTCACGCTGCTTATCAAGCATCTCACCGGCAATTCCCATTGAAAGGCTTTCTGCAAAGCCCAAAATGTTGGTTAGCGGAGTGCGCAATTCATACGATACATTGGATAAGAAGTTAGTTTTAAGACGATCAGCGGCCTCAAGGGCTTCGTTGCGCTCACGCAAAGCCCGTTCGATACCGGCACTGTCGGTGACATCAACATAAGTGACCAATGTGTTGCCACCTGGCATTGGAATGGCTGCACAATCAAACACTTTTTGGTCTTCACGCGTTACCCGATCAACAAATGATTTGCGCTTGCTGTTAAGAGAAGTGATGCAATATTTTAAATCGTCCCAAATCGCGGCATCGTTAAATAACGGCATACATTTTGCGATAACATCATCAATATGCGGGTTTTGCGAAAGAAACTCTTCCGACAATCCCCAAAAGCGTGAAAATGTTGCATTAAACAATTGCAATTTGCCATCAGTACCATAAAGCGCAACACCCTCACCCAGGCTGTTTAAAGTTTCACTCTGCACGCTTAACAATGCATTATAGCGGCTTTCCAGATTGATTTTTTCAGTGACATTTTCATAAAGATAGGTGACACCACCAAAAGGGTGTTGCTCTGCAATAACCCGCAATGACTGGCCGTCGGGCAGGTGCCACCAGTTTTCCTGAGTCTCAAGGGTTTTATAAGCGCTTAAAATGCCAGCTTTCCAGGAGCGATAATTTGCCTGTTCAGGCAATCGCCGCTCAGCACGTAGCTTATCAAGGATTTCACCATCTTTGGGGTGACTGTCAAGCCAGTCGGTATCAAACCCCCACAATTCAGCATAAGCAGCATTGTAAAAGCGTAAATTCTGATCAGGCCCGAAAATGGCAATTGCCATTGCCAGATTGTTTAATGTTGAGGCATGGGCTTTAATATGCAGTTCAAGCTCACGTTGGGCCTCATCAAGTGAGGTCATATCGATAGCAAAATTTGCAGTTTCCTGTTCACTTTCAATTTTGAACACATCCATTGTCCGGCGATTACCGGCAATAATGGCATCAACCCGCCCCGCAATATTTTTACTGAAAAACCCTTTGTCTTTTATGGGTTTAATTTTGGTTTCATCAATCAGTTTGATCGGTGTTGATAAAACCTGCTCAACGCTGGTTGCCTCGACTGCGTTCATATAGGCATCATTTATCCAAATCATATTGCCATTTTTATCATCCAGCCAAACCGGGAACGGTGTGTGGTCTAAAATTGAACTAAGTCGTTCAACCTGTTTTCCAAGCCGGCGAGTTTCGTGTGTCAGTTCGGTGTTTGAGCGCCGTTCGCCAATCAGTGTGCGAAATCGTAATGTTGCAGTACCACCGGCGGTCCGCCCGTCTGCTTCCAACAATTCACCTTTGAGAGTAGAGATGCCAATATTGAAAGGTGTACCCATCAATCGAAGTGAGGCAAGTGAGCCTTCCAATGTTTCGGCTGATTCTGGTGCCAACCATGTTTTAAACGCAATCAGATCATCTAAATGATGTGGTAAATCGATATCATCAGGCATTTTACCAATCATGCTGCTTGGCTGGTCCTGGCGACCTTTCCAAACCAGCAAAAGACCAGGTTCTGCATTTAAAACCGCTTCGACCTGATTGAGACGGGCTTCGGTTTCGCGCAGTCGCAATCGCGCTGTTATTTCGGCTTTACTGAGTTTGCGGACAACAAAAACAGCCCAGACAAAAACCCCGATAGCAACCATTACAGCGCCCAGCGCAAAAGCTTTGGTGTTCAAAATACTGATTAGTGATGAAGCCGCATAGGCTGAATTTGAGGTAAGAACGGTAAACGCCAACGCACCAACAAGGCTGCAAACTGGTTTGCAGAGAGAGAAAATGGTTGAATTTTTTCCATTTCTCATTGCCGTAATTATTCCCCTCAAGAGCGTTATGAAGCTCATTATCAATAATTGTTGTTTATAATGGCGAGTTTGATTGATGTGTAAACAAAGCACCGTCAGATAAACGAATCAGTTTTGATAATACCCATGCTTAGATATACAGGCAATTTAAACCTCTGCCCATAAGCTCGTGCACACAACCGGGAAAATTGATAAAAATAAAAAAGGGATCTGAAATCCAGATCCCTTTCATTATCGGTAAAAATATTTTTGTCTGGCTAAATTAATAGCGATAGTGATCAACTTTATAAGGTCCATCAACCGGCACGTCGATATAGTCGGCCTGTTCTTGAGTCAATTTGGTAAGTTTTGCTCCAACCTTTTCAAGGTGCAGACGCGCAACTTTTTCATCCAGATGTTTAGGCAAGATGTAAACATCATTGTCGTACTCATCACCTTTTGTCCAAAGCTCGATCTGCGCCAGTGTCTGATTGGCAAAAGATGCAGACATGACAAAGCTTGGGTGACCTGTTGCATTGCCAAGGTTCACCAAACGGCCTTCTGATAACAAGATGATGCGGTTGCCATTTGGAAACTCAATCTGGTCCACCTGGTCTTTAATGTTGACCCATTTGAAATTGCGTAGGCCTTCAACTTGAATTTCATTGTCAAAGTGGCCAATATTACACACAATGGCCATATCTTTGAGTTTGCGCATATCTTCAACAGTAACCACATCGCAGTTACCGGTTGTAGTAACAACAATATCAGCGCGCGGGGCTGCATCAGACAAAGTTACAACTTCAAAACCATCCATTGAGGCCTGTAGTGCGCAAATAGGATCAACTTCTGTGACCAGAACCCGCGCTCCAGCACCTGCTAAGGATTGAGCCGAACCCTTGCCCACATCCCCATAGCCGCAAACAATGGCCACTTTACCGGCCATCATGACATCAGTACCGCGGCGGATCGCATCTACCAAAGATTCACGGCAACCATATTTGTTATCAAATTTAGATTTGGTCACACTGTCATTCACATTAATGGCAGGGAAAGGCAATTCGCCTTTTGCTTTCAATGCGTATAGACGATGAACACCCGTTGTTGTTTCTTCTGAAACACCTTTAATGTTGGCACGTACTTTAGAATACCAGCCCGGGTTTTTTTCTAACCGACGTTTGATTGTTGCAAACATCGCCACTTCTTCATCATTTGAAGGATTGGCAATGACAGAAGGGTCTTCTTCAGCTTTTGAACCGATAAGAACCAACATGGTTGCATCGCCACCATCATCAAGGATCATATTGGCCGTTTCGCCATTGCCCCAATCAAGAATACGATCAGCGTAATCCCAATATTCCTCATATGTTTCACCTTTAGTGGCAAATACAGGAATATTTTGTGCCGCAATGGCTGCTGCTGCCTGGTCTTGCGTTGAGAAAATATTGCATGAGGCCCAACGCACTTGCGCGCCCAGTGCAACAAGTGTTTCAATCAACACAGCCGTTTGAATAGTCATATGTAAAGAACCGGCAATGCGCGCGCCTTTTAAAGGTTGGCTTGCGGCAAACTCTTCACGAATGGCCATCAGGCCTGGCATTTCGATTTCAGCCATAACAATTTCTTTGCGACCCCAGTCGGCAAGAGAAATATCAGCGACATGATAGTCGGTGAAAGTACCCATGATATATCCTTATCAGTTTGAAAATTTTCAAGCCAACCTGCCGCCTTTACGCGCCTCAATACTGGCTCTTGCCCGCGTCTATAGCAGTGATCGGAGGATAAATCAACAGGACATAAAGAAATCTTTATGTATTGATATGCTTAGTTTGTTGCCTCTTCATTGCGGTCTTCGCCAAACTTATCTTCAACCAGCTCTTTTAATGCGGACAAAGCTTTTTCTTGATCTGGCCCGATGGCTTGAATCTGAATTGGTGTCCCTTTACAGGCCCCAAGCATCATAAGCCCCATAATCGATGTGCCAGGCACACTGACATCTTTGCAGGAAACTTTAATTTCAGCATCAAAATTTTCAGCACATTTAACAAATTTTGCCGAGGCACGCGCATGAAGGCCACGTTGGTTGGCGATGGTGACAATAATCAAACTATTGTCGATTTTATATTGATCCATAATGATTGACAACCTAATCAGCCAGCAATTGGCTGGCGGCATTTATATATTTGCGACCAGAAGCCAAAGCTTGCTCGACAGTTTCTTTTAAAGGTTTGCAGCCACGAAGACTGGCAATCTTAATCAGCATAGGCAAATTCATTCCTGCGATAACTTCCAGGTTTTCAGTATCCATAACAGAGATGGCCAGATTTGAAGGTGTGCCGCCGAACATGTCAGTAAGCAAAATAACACCACCACCCGTATCGACTTTTGCAACAGCTTCGAGCAAATCATCACGCCGAGTTTGAATATTATCAACAGGGTCAATAGAGATGGTCGCAATGTTGAGTTGTGGACCCACAACATGCTCTAAAGCAGCCTTAAATTCGTTGGCCAACCCCCCGTGAGTAACAAGCACAAGACCAATCATAACCCTATAAAATTCTCCGCATTTAAAATTCCTGATTATAGACTATGGCAATTTTAGCCTATTAAGCAAGCAATGGATACGAAACTTAAGGTTTTTTAACAGCCGTAATCATTCACATCTTATTGCGCCAGCATATTGAGGGCCTGATAAATCTTTAAACAAGCTGAAGGCTCAAATCCATTAAGGGAAATAAAGGGAATATCAACCCCTAAAATATTTTCTTGTTGGTGTAAAAAGTCTGGCAGACGTTCAATCTTTTGGTCTTTATCAAGCTTAACTATCAGATTGATCCTGGCTGACTGAACAGAATCAAATGTACAAATGCCCACACCGCGCACTTCCAACAAACCTCTTAAAGCTTTAGGGGCGTGAGCTGTGATGGCATTATTATCAGCTTGAAGAATAACCTGATCATCACTAACCAACCTGCATTGCCGATCATGGATTAGACGCAAAGCCAGATCAGATTTACCAACCCCGGATGCACCCATTAAAAGCACACCGCTTTTCTCAATCTGAACACAGGTGGCATGAAAATTTTGACTGTCAGGACCATGTGCTTGCGGGAAATCACTCATTTAGTCAAAACCTTTATTCTGTTAAATCCGGCCTCTTTGTTTAATCATCATCTGGTCGAGCCGGCTTGCCCTTTATAATGGCTGGAATTCGAACGGTAAAACGGGCACCGGTTCGCCCACTTTTAATGGCAGATCTATTGGTCACTTCAATCTCGCCGCGATAGGCCTCAATAATCTGTTTTGAAATGCTTAAACCCAAACCTGAGTTTTTACCAAAGTTGGCTTTTGGACGATCAGTGTAAAACCGCTTGAAAATCTTACCCTGATTTTCCTCTGGAACACCTGGCCCTTCATCTTCAATATAAAACTCAACATTCTCACCAACACGTTGTAAAACTACATCAACCTTTGTCTTGGGCGGGGCAAATGAAATGGCATTAGAAATAAGGTTGGCAACAACCTGACCAATGCGATTATCATGCCCCATGATCATAAATTCATTTTTTTGCTGCCGCCGTGGTTTATTCGCAATCACTTTAAAGCTTAATGTGACATCCCTTTTTTGAGCGCTATGCTGGTTCATATTGACAAGAGTATCAATCACTTCACGTAAGTTCACTGGTTCAGAGCGGGCGCGAACCAGCTCTGCATCAAGGCGTGATGCATCCGAAATATCACTAATCAAACGGTCAAGGCGCTGGACATCATCATTGATAACTTCAATCAAGCGTTTGTGTTGTTCGGGGGTTTTTGCCAACTCCAAAGTTTCAACGGCGCTGCGTAGTGAAGTAAGAGGGTTTTTGATTTCATGAGCAACATCAGCGGCAAATGCCTCAATGGCATCGATGCGGTTATATAGAGAATCTGTCATATCCCTTAGAGCACCTGAAAGGTGGCCGATTTCATCGCGCCGAAAGGTGAAATCAGGAATTTCCACCCTGTTATTAACCCCGCGTCGAATTCGCTCGGCTGCTGCAGAAAGTCGTCTGATCGGTTCGGCAATATGGCCAGCCAAAGATAATGATAGTAATAACGTAACCAGGGCGGCAAAACCAAATGTAAGAAACACGACACGGCGTTCTTTTTTTAGAACCTTGTCAATCTCACCACCCTTGGTTGATAAAATAAGAACCCCTTGAACGCTTTTGTATCGTTGAATGGGCACGGCCACGATAACCAGAATTTCGTTTTTTGCATTTACTGCTTTTTTGCGAACGGGCAAACCGGTAAGTGCCAGTCTCACTTCGGGGAAATCCTTACCATTATCTAATCCATATGGTTTTTGTAAAGGATAGTTATGAGCAAAAAGCCAGGTGTTCAGTCGTGTCCATAATTCAACCAGCTTATTTGGCGTGTCATTGGCGATTGGCGGCAGATCGAAACGCAAAATTTCGCCACGTCCATAAAAATGCCGACTATCAACCACCATTTGTCCATCGCGATCAAACAACCGCGCCCGTACCTTTGTTTGGCTGACCAATTGTCGAAGCACGCGCCCTGCCTGTTCAGGGTTGATCGGGAAGTTGAGGTCTTTATATGGTTCACTACCGGCAAGGTTTTTTGAACCAAGTTGTTGCTCAAGAAAAATTTCAGGATCCAAAATGATGGAATCAGAATTGCTGTCAGTAACCGCTGCCGATGCCACGGCTGCCGCCATAATGTGGGCCTGCGTCATCAGGCTTTCTTCACGCGCTGCAATCAGTCCTTTTCGGGTCTGGTTGAAGTATAAAATACCGGCAACCAAAATAACCAGGCCTAAAATATTGATAAGGATGATACGGCTGGTTAAACGCGCCGGTGCCATCCGGTGTATCCAGTATCTAAAACCGCGACGACGCGCTCGTTTTTTTGCAGTCTTTTTTTGCGATAAGGATAAGTTGGCAGCTTCGATTTGACCGAAAGCATCCCTGGTGGGCTTTTCAGTATTCAAATTTTCGCGGCCGTCAAAATTCATTAGCTCTATCTACAGATCTTTCTATCCCAAAACTGGCAACCACTTTTGGAAGATATGCTTTAGCGGGCTGCCCTTTTAGGACTCTTTGAAACGGTAGCCAACACCATAAAGTGTATCGATTGCATCAAAGTCATCATCGACAACTTTAAACTTTTTACGCAAACGCTTGATATGGCTATCGATGGTGCGGTCATCAACATACACCTGATCATCATAAGCTGCATCCATTAATGCATCGCGGCTTTTAACAATACCAGGGCGCAGGGCCAATGATTGTAGAATAAGAAATTCCGTTACTGTCAGAACCACAGGCTTGCCACCCCATGTGCATGAATGGCGGTCCGGGTCCATAACAAGTTTACCACGTTCAATCACTTGTGATGGCTCATTGTCTTGTGCCTCTGGTGCCTCACGTGATGAGGAGCGCCGTAAAACTGTTTTAACCCGTTCGATTAATAAGCGTTGGGAGAACGGTTTGCGAATAAAATCATCGGCCCCCATTTTCAAACCAAACAATTCATCAATTTCATCATCTTTTGAAGTTAGAAAGATAACGGGAAGATTTGATTTTTGCCGCAGACGACGCAAAAGCTCCATGCCATCCATACGCGGCATTTTAATATCAAAAATAGCCATGTCAGGTGGGTTGTCCTCAAGGCCCTGCAATGCACTGACACCATCAGAATAAGTGCTGGTTTGATAGCCTTCAGCTTCCAACGCAATAGATACAGAAGTTAGAATATTGCGGTCATCATCAACAAGGGCGATTTTTGACATGTGCTTTTCCTGTGTTTTAAAACGATAGTTTAAAAATTCGTTCTAACGGCTCTAACCGAGTATGTTGGGGTAATTGTGGCAAGCAATACAAAATAATTCCGCAGATGAACCCCGTTGCTGATGGCAAGAGCTAAATTGTGGCGAAAATGTGGCACATATTGAAGCTGGTGGCTAGGGGCTATATATTGATTTGACAACAAATAACCAAAAAGAGTGATCATGGCATCGGTTGAAACAGACGACATTCTGCAAATATTAGAACATGCATCCAGTGCAAGTCTGGCCACTTACCACGCAAAAACGTCTATGCCCTATGTCTCATTGGTCAATGTTGCGGTTGATAAGCAAGGCCCGATTATCCTTATTTCAGATTTGGCCTGGCATACAAAAAATTTACAGGTTCAACCGCAAGGCTCTCTGTTATTTGTTGAAAGTCAGATATCAGATACGCAAAAGCCCAAAGACCCCTTAGAAGGAAAACGGGTTACCCTATTGGGAAAGTTTAACCAGGTTGATGACAAACAGGTCAGACAGGTTTATCTAACCATGCACCCTGATGCCCAGGTCTTTGAAAGGTTTACAGATTTTTCATATTGGCGCTTACAACCCCAAACAATTCATGCCATTGCCGGTTTTGGCGCGATTACTACATTAAATGCGTCCCAAATATTTGATAAAACGCATTCGCTCAGGCCCATCATTAACAACTAGCGCGTGTCAGATTTAAAAGGATTCAAGCATTCAATTGCAGGTACGAGGCAGACCTTGAGAAACAAGGCCATTCATATCGGTAAAGTGAATTCAATTCAACGCAATACACTCCAGACATCATTTTAATGTAAGGCTATTGTTTCAAGGTCATTTTCAAACGCGTTTTCAAATGCCAGGGCCTGACTGTCTGAGATAGACAATGGCGTGCCATTGGCACTGAACAGGCAAAACAAATTGATGTTGCTGGGTACATCGGGCATATCGCCAATCAGCTCTTTGGCATCCGCATGGCTAATCTGTTTTACATAAGCAAGCGCGCCATCGCCAAAATTTTCTAACTCGTGATGCGAGTTATCGAGGAAAAATGGATCTGTCATAATTTATCCTTCCGTTATTTTAATTTTTCGCACCATCCGTTGCACAGGTGGGCGAACAAGATCTACCGATAACAAACCATTTTCCATTTCAGCACCCTGAACATCCATACCATCGGCAAGAACAAAAGTTTTCTTAAACTGTCGCGCGGCGATACCACGATGGAGATATTCGCGACCAGGCTCATCATTTTGTCGCCCAGAAATACTCAACTGGTTTTCTTCCAAACAAATATCAAGCTCATCAAGTTGAAAACCGGCAACAGCCAGTGTGATGCGTAATACCTCACCCACGGTATCAGAGTTTTCAATACGCTCGATATTGTAAGGTGGATAGCCATCACCAGAAGATTTTGCAGCATGATCCAACATGCGTTCTAACTCATCAAAACCCAACATAAACGGGTTGGAAAACACAGAAACTTTCGACACATCTAAGCCCTTATTAAGCAGCCATTATTATTTAAAGTTTCGACCCAATATCTGGCACCGAAACATCTACATAAACCAAATATGGTCTTGTGGAAGTTAGATTTCAAGACCTTAGGCAAGACCAAACAAAAAGATCAGGATTAAAGATTAAACTCAAAGCGTACAGATAAAGATTGTGACTTATAATTTTGACCGAACCTGAATGCATAACCTGATTTCACGGTAAAAGTGTAATGATTGTAAGCGTGTAGCAAAGCAAAAGGAAAGCCGATTTTCAATTGCGTCAGCTTAAAAACTTTTCTATCGTCATTTTAATTGTCAGAGCCAAGTCGAGTACGCACTCGCACCTGTTTTTGCGGGTTAATAATTATCGATTTAGAGTATTCAATGTCAAAAACCCCTCATGTTTCAGATGTATCTTATGACCTCGCGATTATTGGAGGTGGCGTAAATGGCTGTGGTATCGCCCGTGATGCACAAGGGCGTGGTTTATCTGTTTTGCTGGTTGAAAAAGATGACCTTGCCAGCGCCACCTCATCAGCATCTACCAAGTTGGTTCACGGTGGCTTGCGTTATCTTGAGCAGTATGAATTCATGCTGGTTCGCAAAGCGCTGAAAGAACGTGAGGTTTTGCTGAATATTGCCCCTCATATTGTATCACCATTACGTCTGGTTTTGCCTCATAATAAATCTTTGCGGCCAAAATGGATGATCCGCATTGGATTGTTTTTGTACGATACGTTGGGCGGGCGAAAACTTTTACAAAAATCAAAACAGATTGATTTACGCAAAGATGAAGCAGGGCAGGCACTAAAAGATCAATTCACGCATGGATTTGAATATGCGGACTGTCGCGTTGATGACAGTCGTCTGGTGGTGCTCAATGCTATGGATGCGGCTGAAAAAGGCGCCACAATTTTAACCCGCACTATATTAGAACAGGCTCATCGAGAAGATGATCATTGGCGCCTGGATGTGCGCAATGTGCAAACGGATCAAACAAAGCAATTCAAGGCAAGAATTTTAGTTAATGCAGCCGGTCCCTGGGTATCGAAAGTAATCAGTGATCGGGTCATGCTCGATGCTAAATCTGATGTACGCTTGGTTAAGGGCAGTCATATTATCGTGCCGAAATTATTTGACCATGACCGCGCTTATATGTTCCAGAACCCAGATGGTCGTATTATTTTTGCTATTCCCTACCAGGGTAAATTCACTATGTTGGGCACTACAGATGTTGATATTACCGGCCATTGGGATCGTGCTGAAATAAGCAGCGAAGAAATTGAGTATTTGTGTAATGCGGCCAATGCCTATTTTATCAAACAATCTAACCCGCAAGATGTGGTGTGGAAATTTTCCGGTATTCGCCCTTTGTTTGATGACGGGGAAAGCTCGGCCCAACAAATCACCCGCGACTATGTGCTTGAGTTGTTAAATGACAATGACAAACCGCCAGTTCTTTCCGTGTTTGGTGGCAAAATTACCACTTACCGGGTTTTGGCCCAGACAGTTTTGGAAAAGCTATCGCTCTGGTTGCCCGACTTAAAGCCGGACTGGACCCATACTCAGGCTCTTCCTGGCGGTGATTTTAAATCAGGCACGCTCCCTGATTTAGTAAAGAAATATATGGCTGATTATCCGTTTTTACCGCAAGAAACGATTAAGCGCTTTGCAAAAGCCTACGGCACCAGAACACCCGCTATGCTCACTGGTGCTCGCTCTTTAGATGATTTGGGCTTATGTTTTGGGGCAGATCTGTATCAGCGCGAGGTTGATTATCTCGTTGCAAACGAATGGGCGTTAAGTGCACAAGATATTGTGTGGCGCCGATCTAAAGTTGGATTGTTTATGAATGATAGCCAAATTGAGCAGCTTGCAGATTATTTGAAACAGGGCTCGGCGTAAAATTTACGAAACTTCGTGTTCACAACAAATTTTCTTAGCTTCTTTTTTGCTCAGGCCTTGCTCAAACAATAAGCAGAAATGTGGACCTTCGGCTTTTGTTGGCGCACCTTTTTCACGAAAGAACCGGCAAGTCTGGCAAACCCCGAAACTGGGTAAGTCTTTTTTATCAAGCTGGCTTGTTAATAATGTACCCGTTGCTTTGCCCAAAGTGTCTATTTGTTTGGGTTTAAAAGTTTCAACGATGGTGATCAATTGTTGCCAGGGGTCTTGCTCAAGCATTTCAAGCCCCTCATCTGTCAGTCCAAGTGCAATCGAACGTCTTTCACCGTCGCGTTTGGTTTTTGTGATGAGTTGTTTGCGTTCAAGCGCAATAAGGGTTTGCGAAATTGTTCCTTTGGTTGCACCTAAGAATTTGGTTAAGGCAATGGACGAATTAGAAAAGCGGTTGGCGCGAGCCACATAACGAAGCGCTTCCCATTGGGCCGGGTTCAAACCAATTTCAAATTCTTCTGATCGCATAAGTCGTGCAACACGTTCGAGTGACTGGATAACGCCAGTTGCAGATTGCGTAGCTACTTTTTTTCTTTTTTTGGCCAAATGCTTTCTCCCCAAATGCTTTCTTGCTAAATTGGTTTTTTGCAAGTCAAGCAGGTCGCGGCTTTTCACCACGACACATTAGCATTTATGCATAACAAAAAGATTCTGACTAGCCCTGTGGGTCAATTTGACTATCGCTGGTTACTTTTTTGTTGTACCCGAGACCGAACTTGCAGTAATTCCATTATGTTTTGCTAAAACATTTCCAGCCAGATACAAAGACCCGCCAATAAGGATGCGCGCTGTTGGGCAAATGGCCTCAACATCATTAAGCGCTGTTTCAAGGTCTGGTTTAGGATATGCTTCCAGCCCCGCCTGACTAGCAATATTGGCCAGCACTTCACCAGAAAGGGCGTTTTCCTCCCCCTCAATAGCAATGGTGAAAACCATATGGGCAATATCTTCAAACGCCTGAAAATATCCGATTGGATCTTTAGTGTTTAACATCCCGATGATGAGTATTAACGGGCGTGGTGATCGATCATTGAGTTGAGCAAGACTCAATGCCAATGCATGACCTGCTGATGGGTTGTGTCCACCATCCAGCCAAATCTCGGCACCGGCAGGGGCCCATTGGTGTAATCGCCCATGATCTAATTTTTGTAACCGTGCCGGCCAGCGCACATTAAGCAAGCCCTGTTCAATGTGCTGCGCTGAAATCCGCTCATCTTTTAAAGCGCGAATAGCAGCAATAGCAGTGCCGGCATTGGTAATCTGGTGCTGGCCAAGCAACGCGGGCAACGGTAAATCCAGCAACTCGCTTTCGGCCTGAAACACCAGCCTGCCATGCTGCTCATAGGCTTGCCAGTCCTGATTGGCGATGCTCAAAGTAACCTTTTTATCAAGACCAACAGATTCAATAACCTCAAGGGCATCATTGTGTTGCGGGCCAATAATGCCAGGCACGCCCGATTTTAATATGCCAGCCTTTTCAAAAGCAATTTCTTTTAAAGTATCACCTAAAAATTGCTGGTGATCTAAATCTATCGGCGTAATCACGCTTACGGTTGGTTTTTCAATCACATTGGTTGCATCAAGCCGCCCGCCCAGCCCGGTTTCGAGTAAAAGATAGTCAGCCGGTTCGCGGCTAAAGGCAAGAAATGCAGCCGCTGTGGTGATTTCAAAAAAGGTAATTGGCCGGCCGCCGTTTTTCTGTTCGCATTCTTCAAGTAGTTTAGACAAAGCCTCATCACTGATCTGGCCCCCCTTGCCATTGTTGCCACCTAAATAAATTCGTTCGGCAAACTGCACCAGATGAGGAGAGGAATAAACATGGGCTTTAAGGCCAGCCGCTTCAATGATGGCTCGCATATAGGCAACGGTTGAGCCTTTGCCATTGGTGCCAGCCACATGGATTACTTTTGGCAGCTTTTGTTCAGGGTGACCCAAACGGGCCAATATATCCCACATGCGATCCAGTTTTAAATCAATGACCTTTGGGTGCAATTGCAATAGCCGTCGCAATATATCATCGACCACGGCCATGATCAGTCTTTTGCAGTTTCTGGTTCAGTGGTTTTTTCTGTTGCTTCAACGGGCGCTTGCGTGACCTCATTGGAAGGTTCGCCGTCACTTTTTTCAACTTGAGGAGCATCTTCCTCAGGTGCCTGTTTAACGGGTTGTTCAACAGGTTCAGGCTTGGCCACGATTGCAGGTTTTTTCATCAGCATGCGGGCAATGCGTGAAACTGTTTCTTTCATGTCATGACGATGAACAATCATGTCAACCATGCCGTGGTCAAGCAGATACTCAGAGCGCTGAAATCCTTCGGGCAATTTTTCACGAATGGTTTGTTCAATGACCCGCGCCCCGGCAAAGCCAATACGCGCACTTGGCTCAGCCAGATGAATATCGCCCAACATGGCATAAGAGGCGGTCACCCCGCCTGTTGTTGGATCTGTTAATACAACAATATAAGGCAGGTTTGCTTCACGCAATTCCTGAACTGCAACAGTGGTGCGCGGCATTTGCATCAAAGACAGAATGCCTTCTTGCATTCGCGCCCCGCCAGAGGCGACAAACAGGATAAAAGGACATTGTTTGGCAACAGCTTTACGCATGGCTTTTATGATCGCTTCACCAGCCGCCATGCCAAGTGAACCCCCCATAAATTTAAAGTCCTGCACAGCAACCACGCATGACATTTCATTGACTTTACCATAACCGGCAACAATGGCATCATCGCGTTTGCGTGCTGCACGTGCAGCCTTTAAGCGGTCGGTATATTTTTTCTGATCTTTAAATTTAAGGGGGTCAACCGTCACTTCGGGAAATTCAATCGGTTCAAACTCACCATCATCAAACATCATTTT
>JALWJW010000063.1:4383-7191 GCA_026996935.1 Hyphomicrobiales bacterium | reverse complement strand
AGCGGTTTGCTAAACATGCACCTGATGTGGGGTTTAAACACTTTAAAACCCGAAGCTGGTTAAGGATTAAAGATCATATTTTGAATCAGCTTTTAAAGAGATGACATTGGAAAAACGCGTTAAAATCGGCATAGACCTTGGCGGCACCAAGATTGCAGCCATTGCTCTTGTCACTGGTGAGCGCCCCCTTGAAGGTCGTGTGCCGGATGATGAGGTTTTGTTTTCCCATCGTTTAGCAACACCAAAAGGAGATTATATCGGCGTTTTGAGCTCGATCAAAACCCTGGTTGATATGGCACACAAAGAAGTGGGTACTAACGCCTCAATCGGCATTGGTATCCCGGGTTCGCTATCGCCACAAACCGGTTTAGTTCAAAACGCTAACTCCACATGGTTGAACTCTAAGCCATTAAAAGCTGATATTGAGCAATTTCTGAATTTGCCGGTAAAACTGGCCAATGATGCAAATTGTCTGGCTTTATCTGAAAGCTATGATGGAGCCGCACAAGGGGCAAATGTAGTGTTTGGGGTTATTATCGGCACGGGCTGCGGCGGCGGTTTGATTGTAAATGGAAATCTTATCGAAGGTCGCCACGCTGTTGGTGGGGAATGGGGACACACACCGTTACCATGGTTAAAACCAGACGAATACCCTGGACCACAATGCTGGTGTGGACACCGTGGCTGTATTGAAACCTGGGTTTCTGGTACTGGAATGGAACAGGACTATAAACGAGCATCAAGCCAGTATTTACGCGGAGAGGAAATTGTTTCACGGGCCAAAGCTGGCGATGAAACCGCTGTAAAATGTTTAAAATCTCACGTAGACAGACTGGCGCGCAGCCTTGCCATGGTGACGAACCTGTATGACCCTGATGTTATCGTGCTTGGTGGTGGATTATCCAATTTGGATCATCTCTATGAACAATTACCATTCTTAATGCGGCCATTTGTGTTTGCTGATCATTTTGAAGAAAATATCAAGAAGCCAGTTCATGGCGATGCATCGGGGGTGCGTGGCGCAGCGCGATTATGGGATTGAACATCAATGCCGGAAACAAATAAACATGAAAAACAAGGTTTTTGCCGCGAGTGTTTTGCTGTTTTAACCGTCCCTGTCCCGCGCTGTCCTGTATGTAAAAGTCCGCGACTACTCATACATGATGAGTTGTTTGAACTAAGCATAGCTCATATTGACTGTGATGCGTTTTATGCGGCGGTTGAAAAACGAGACAACCCGGAATTGAAAGATAAACCGCTCATTATTGGCGGCGGAAAGCGCGGGGTCGTTTCAACCGCTTGTTACATAGCGCGCGTGCACGGTGTACGCTCGGCTATGCCGATGTTTAAGGCTTTAAAAGCCTGCCCCGATGCCGTGGTTGTTCGTGGTAACATGAAAAAATATGCGCAAGTGGGGCACCAAATCCGTCAGCTTATGCGTGCGCTTACCCCCGCTGTTGAGCCTCTTTCAATTGACGAAGCATTTCTTGATTTAAATGGTACGCAGCGCTTACTGGGGCAGCCGCCTGCATTATCTTTGGCAAAGTTAGCTAAAATCATCGAGGATGAAATTGGTATCACCGTTTCGGTCGGGTTATCGCATAATAAGTTTCTTGCCAAAATTGCCTCAGACCTTGATAAACCCAAGGGTTTTTCGGTGATCGGCAAACGGGAAACCTCTGCATTTTTAGCAGATAAACCTGTCAGCATGATTTGGGGTGTTGGCAAGGCCATGCAAAAATCATTGGCTAAACGGGGTATAACAAAAATCCATCAGCTACATTCTTATGAGAAGTCAGACCTTTTACGACATTTTGGAACAATGGGGGCTCGGCTTTATCATTTATCGCGCGGACAGGATCATCGCAAAATTGAACCAGGAACCAGCACGAAAAGCATTAGTAATGAAACAACATTTTTCGATGACGTTTCCTCATTCCAAGAACTTGAAAAAAGCCTGTGGCGGCTATGTGAAAATGTTTCATATCGGGCCAAATCAAAACATCTGGCGGGCCGCACTATCACGCTGAAATTAAAAACAGCAAGTTTTAAAAACAGAACCCGATCAACAAGTCTTCATGATGCAACCTTTTTGGCAGAACGTATTTTTGCGGCAGCCCAACCCTTATTAAAAAAAGAGGCTGATGGCTCCCCGTTTCGTCTTATTGGTGTGGGCATTTCCCATCTGGAAGCCATGACAATTGACCAAACCCCATACGACCTGGATGAGAATGTTGCCCGGCAAACCAAGGCAGAACTGGCCATGGATGAGTTGCGCAACAAATTTGGTCAGGATGCTGTAGGCAAGGGACGTGGGTTTAAACCAGTCAAACCAACGCAATCAAAACCTGAGGAATAACCTATTGGCTACATTTGCTTATCGGCAGCTTTTCCAAATGGCTTAATGTGCCTTTTAGAACAAAATCACCATAATCAATAACCAGATCGCCAGTGACACCGTTTTCATAAAGGCGAAAGCTGACCTGCTGATCAGGGGTGTTTTGAGTGGTTTTTGTTTTTAGGGCGTAATAGCTAATACTCACAGGCCATGATTCAACATTCCCGATCAATTCTGCGGCCCCCTTCCCTTTAACCGTTTTCAGTGCTTTTTTGACTGATGGTTTGCCAATGAAGGAAATAGCTTCATGAATGTTTCTGTGATCGGCCCCGTCATAAACCGTGCTTTTATCACGTAAAATTCCTTTTTTGGCTTTTTCAATTAACCGCATTTGGTGAGCTATGGGAAAAATTGAATTTTTGGGTATTGAGAAACTGAAAATTTTTGGCTTTTTTAATGTCACTTCACCA
>JALWJW010000063.1:0-4373 GCA_026996935.1 Hyphomicrobiales bacterium | reverse complement strand
CTTTTCTGGACGCGGAAAGCCGTGTTGTTTGGTTCAGGCGATTATCGACAAACTCGCGTTCTGAAAATGTCAAACGCGAGCCGTCTCCCGCTTCCCATGAGCTTGAGCGGATATCAATCAACCGTTTTTTTCCCATTGGTAGCCTGAAATCGTTTACAAGGCGAAAATTCACGGTCCAACCGTCACAGGCCGATCCCTCAATTTCAACAACCATGCGCCCTCTTACCGCTTTTATGCCACTTCGATCAGAGGCGGATTTCATCTGCAAATCATAGACGGCGCGATGAGGAACAAAATTAACAACGGCAAAAGCCGGTGTGGAAGCGGCAACTAAAACAGCGACGGCAAACATGTTTGAAATTGATTTGGTTACGATTGAAAATTTTGACATATTGGCGGTGCGATCCCTGTTTAAAATTGTTCTATTATTTTGCGCATTGTCTGATATTAAGAATGACTATAGCATCATTTTCCTAACTGCCAACAATCACCTTTATTGAGTTTTTTTAATGTCCAATAAACCTAAAATTCTGGTTTCAAGGCTTTTGCCCGATGTGGTGGAGCAACGAATAGCTGGCAATTACGATGCCATTACAAACCCTGACGATAATGTATTGTCTGCGCGTGATATTTTAAATCAGGCCCGCGGACTTGACGGATTACTTGTTTCAGCCACTGAAAAATGTGACGCGGCATTTATATCATCGTTACCTGATAGTATAAAAATCATTGCCACATTTTCAGTTGGGTATGACCATATTGACCTTGAAGCTGCAAGAAACGCAGGTATTGTGGTGACAAATACCCCTGATATTTTAACTGATGCAACGGCAGATATTGCCCTGTTGCTCATGCTTGGTGCTGCACGTGGCGCATATTGGGGTGAGCAAATGGTGCGCAAACAAACCTGGGCACGCTGGGCACCAACGCACCCTCTGGGGATCGATATCACCTATGCCACTTTGGGCATTTTGGGCATGGGGCGAATCGGGCAAGCCGTGGCAGAGCGCGCCAGAGCATTTAAAATGAACATCAATTATTTCAAACGCCAAAGGCTTGAAGCCGATATCGAAAATGGTGCCAATTATTTTGAGTCCTTGGACGAGTTTTTACCTACCTGCCAATTTTTATCATTAAATTGCGCATCAACCAGCCAAACGCGCGGGCTTATCAACAGGCGAACCATTTCAAAGTTGCCTGACGGTGCAGTTATTATTAACACGGCACGCGGCGATATTGTCAATGACGATGATTTGATTGAAGCCTTACAAAGCGGAAAAGTGGCTGCGGCCGGGCTTGATGTGTTTAACAATGAACCCAACATAGACCCTCGTTACCGTACACTTGAAAATGTTTTTTTATTGCCTCACCTGGGAAGTGCCACGCCAGATACACGCATCGCCATGGGAATGAGAGCACTTGATAATTTGGACGCGTTTTTTAACGAGCAAACACCAAAAGATATTGTAAATCTTTAAAGATTGAAAAGAAGGAATTCAGACAATGGGTAAAATTGATAAACGGTTGGCCGATCTTGGCATTG
Organism: Hyphomicrobiales bacterium; assembly: GCA_026996935.1. Taxonomy (GTDB): domain Bacteria; phylum Pseudomonadota; class Alphaproteobacteria; order Rhizobiales; family Aestuariivirgaceae; genus JALWJW01. Next base: position 2,830 of record JALWJW010000063.1, on the reverse strand, counting down.
AGTTGCCGCAGGCAGCAGCCCCTGTTGCCAATTATGTGGGTTGGGTGAAAACAGGCAATCTGGTCTTTACTGCCGGCCAGGTGCCGATAAAGAATGGAGAATTTTTATATCGCGGTGTTGTTGGCAAAGACATATCAGTTGAACAGGCTACTGAAGCGGCAAAGTTGTGTGCCACCAACATTTTATCACAAATTAAAGCTGCTTGTGATGGTGACCTTGATCGAGTTGTTCGTGTGGTAAAGCTGGTTGGCTTTGTGAATGGCGCGCCAGAATTTGAGGGCCACCCAACCGTCATTAACGGTGCATCAGATATGATGGTAGAGGTATTTGGCGAAAAGGGAAAACATGCCCGTTCTGCTGTTGGTGCCGGGTCTTTACCACTAAATGTTGCGGTAGAAATCGAAGCTGTTTTTGAGATTGAATAGAGTTGGCTTTTAGTAATGAAAAACGATATCGATTGGATAAAACTGCGACCCGTGGCGCACCGTGGGCTTCACGCCCCTGAAAAACGCATTATAGAAAACACCTCAAGTGCTTTCTCGCAGGCAATCAAACACTCTTATACAATCGAGTGCGACCTGCAACTAACGAAAGACAATAATATTGTTGTTTTTCACGATGATACACTTGACCGCTTAACCAGCCTCACAGGCAAGGTTAAAGAATTGAATGCACAGGAACTGCAAAAGGTTACAATTAACAACAGTGATGATAAAATTCAAACGCTGGAGCAGTTACTTATGCAGGTAAATGGAGCTGTTTCTTTGGTTCTTGAATTGAAGACCTTGCGCGATGGAGATGTGACGCTGGCAAAACGGGCGATTGAAATTCTGGCTGATTATAATGGCGTATTTTGTTTGATGTCTTTTGATCCTCGCCTCATCAGCACCGTAAAGACTTTTGCACCACACATTTCGCGCGGGGCTGTTGTTATGCCTGATACTGAACAATTTTGGACTATGCCCGCGGTTAGTGCGGAACCGGCTGTTCGCTATATTGATTTAATTGACCCTGACTTTTTATCCTATGATGTACGTGCATTTCCAAGTGAGTTTGCACAGAGCTTTAGAGATGGGGGCAAGCCTGTAATTTCATGGACTGTACGCAACCAGGAAACTGCTGACTTTGCTTACAAACATAGCGACCAAATTACATTTGAAGGGTTTTTACCTGCTTGAGTAACGACAATTGGACATTGGAAACGATTGACTCCCTTGAGCACATAAGTGCGCAGGAATGGGACCGTTGTGCACTCTCCAACAATGTTGTTGATAATCCTTTTATCACGTATGGGTTTTTATCATCACTTGAACAATCAGGCTCTGCAACCAAAGAAACTGGCTGGTATCCTCAACACCTCATTCTAAAAAATGCTAAAGGGTTGGTTGAGGCGGTGGCTCCTGCATATGTCAAGAACCACAGTCGGGGTGAATATGTCTTTGACCATTCATGGGCCGATGCATTTACTCGCGCTGGCGGGCAATATTACCCTAAACTGCAACTCAGTGTTCCCTTTACACCCGCAACTGGACCGCGGTTTCTCATTGCAGATCAAAATAAAGTTGATACCGCATTTACAGCCCTTTCAAGCGGAGTGCAGTCTTTATGTGCCAAATTCAATCTATCATCAGCCCATGCCACTTTTATTAATGAAAAAAGCTGGCATCGCCTTGGTGAGATCAACTGGTTGCGCCGAACTGATACGCAGTTTCACTGGCACAATAATGGTTATGAGACTTTTGATGATTTTCTGGGGGAATTATCATCGCGCAAACGGAAAAACATCCGTAAAGAACGCCGTATTTCTCAAGAATCCGGGGTTGAATTTGAGTTGCTGTCAGGTGCGGAAACTACAAAAGAACACTGGGACGTGTTTTTCACCTTTTATCAAAACACCGGGGCTAAAAAATGGGGTACACCTTATTTAACGCGATCATTTTTTGATCTGACCAGTCGCGCAATGCCTGACCACATCCTGCTCATTCTGGTAAAAAGTCAAGGCAGGTATATTGCCGGGGCTTTAAACTTTATCGGTCGCAATACACTATATGGGCGATATTGGGGAGCGATTGAAGAACACCCCTGTTTGCATTTTGAAACCTGTTATTATCAGGCCATGGAATACGCAATCAAAAATAAGATTGAATTTGTTGAAGCTGGCGCACAAGGTCCGCATAAACTGGCCCGCGGTTATGTGCCGGTGACCACCTTTTCGGCCCATTATATTGCTCACCGGGAATTTTCGCAGGCAATTGAGAAATATTTAAATCACGAAAGATCTTTGGTCGCAGAAGACAATCAGGTATTATCTGAACATTCACCTTTTAAAAAATCCATTTGAAATACTAACACTCAGGAAGCCAAGACATGCCTCAATATGATGACAGTAATATTTTTGCAAAGATTTTACGTGGTGAAATTCCCTGTCACAAAATTTATGAAGACGATCACACTCTTGGTTTTATGGATGTCATGCCACGCTGTGATGGGCATTGTCTGGTTATTCCAAAAGCCCCTTCGCGCAATTTACTTGATATAGACCCTGAAGATCTGGCCAAATTGATGATTACAGTACAACAGGTTATGCGAGCAGCGAAAACAGCATTTAATGCTGATGGTATTACCATTCAACAATTTAACGAACCGGCTGCTGGCCAGGTGGTTTTTCACACTCATGTTCACGTTCTGCCACGCCATGATGGCGAAAAACTTGGGCCTCATACTGGTGAAATGGCCGATAATAACTTATTGGCAAAACATGCAAAAATGATTATTGCAGCGATGGAATAATCCATTTGCAACACAGTCTGACCAATTCCTTGCTGAACTG
>JALWJW010000062.1 GCA_026996935.1 Hyphomicrobiales bacterium | reverse complement strand
CCAAAAAACTGGTCATTACCGAAAAATTTATTAAAAAACGGATCATTACCAAACGGAGATAGTTTTCGTTCCTGAACAACTTTACTGGTAAATACATTAACCACTGCGGGTGTGGTCTTTTTCACCAACGGCGCAAACGTTAGTTGCATCTGCATCTTGGATGTTGGCACGGTACTTTGTGCATGAACAGACATTGGAAATATGATAGCAAGCAAAACAGCCAGAACAATGTTTACGAAAAACTTCACTTAAAAAATCCTCAAATTAAATCACCCCAAGCAAGCGCGATGTTTTCCAGTATGCCGATAAACATAACCTGATTCAGCAAAAAACTGAAATTACCTACGGTCTAACTTTGCAGATAGTATGATTGATAGACCGAATTGACGCAAACAAACGGGACAAGATCAACACCCGAACTGTACGTGGCATGTTTACTACGACAAATTTTAACCGATCTACTCACATATCAAAAGTTAAAATAAATAAGCCATCAATTTTAAACCAGGTCATCATAGCCCAAATAAAAAAGGCCCCAACATTGTTGAGGCCTTAAATAACAAAGTCGTTGTGAGATTTACGCCGCTGTTTCTGAAGATTCCTCAACTTCATTGACAACAACAGGGCCTGAGTCTTTACCCTTTTCGTTTACATCGCGGTCAACAAGCTCAATAACAGCCATTGGCGCATTATCACCAAAGCGGAAACCGGCTTTCATTACACGACAATAGCCACCATTACGGCTTTTGTATCGATCACCAAGAACATCAAAAAGCTTTTTAACCTGTTCTTTATCACGAAGCTGCGCAAAGGCCTGGCGACGCGCATGCAAATCACCACGTTTACCAAGAGTGATCAGCTTATCAATGATTGGCTTCATTTCCTTAGCTTTAGGCAAAGTGGTTACAATTTGCTCATGCTTAATAAGGGCGACTGCCATATTTGCAAACATCGCTTTACGGTGTGATGCCGTGCGATTAAGTTTACGGCCTGATTTACCGTGACGCATAACGTATCTCCTAGAAGCAGCTTAGAACTGCGTTTCAAACTTTTTAGCCAACTCATCAATATTTTCAGGTGGCCAGTTAGGAATTTCCATACCCAGATGAAGACCCATCTGAGCAAGAACTTCTTTAATTTCATTTAGTGATTTACGGCCAAAATTGGGGGTGCGAAGCATTTCAGCCTCTGTTTTCTGGATCAAATCACCGATGTAAACAATATTGTCGTTTTTCAGGCAGTTTGCTGAACGTACAGACAATTCAAGCTCATCAACTTTCTTAAGAAGTGCAGCGTTGAATTCCAACTCTGGTTCTTCTTCTTGTTGAACAACTTTTTCCGGTTCTTCAAAGTTAATGAAGATTTGCAACTGATCCTGAAGAATTCGCGCACTGTATGCCAAAGCATCATCAGGTGTTACAGAACCATCAGTTTCGATTGTCATAATCAATTTATCATAATCAAGAACCTGACCTTCACGGGTGTTTTCCACTTTATAAGAAACACGACGCACAGGGCTGTAAAGACTATCAATCGGCACAAGACCAATTGGCGCATCTTCCGGGCGGTTTTTATCCGCTGTTACATATCCGTTACCAGACTTAACAGTAAATTCCATCCGCACTTCAGCACCTTCATCAAGCGTACAAATCGCATGATCAGGGTTTAGCACCTCAACGTCAGCAACCTCTTGAATATCACCTGCAGTAACAACACACGGTCCTTCTTTGCGAAGAAGCAGTTTTTTCGCACCGCTATCTGCATGCATTGCCAAAGCAATCTCTTTAATGTTCAAAATGATGTCTGTAACATCTTCGCGAACACCGGCAATTGAGGAAAACTCGTGTAAAACGCCATCAATTTGCACAGAAGTAATTGCTGCACCTTGAAGAGAAGACAACAACACGCGACGAAGCGCATTGCCAAGTGTCATACCAAAACCACGTTCCAACGGTTCTGCGGTAATTGTTGCTAACCGACGGCTATCGCGACCAGCTTTAACATCAAGCTTGGTAGGGCGAATGAGCTCTTGCCAGTTTTTGGTATCGATATTTTCTTCTTCCATTTTTGCTTCCTTGAGTGGGCTGGCGGCACAAAGCCACAAACGCCCACTTATTAAAACCTACAAAAGGACCAAAACCCGTCTTATACGCGACGACGCTTAGGAGGACGCACACCATTGTGTGGAATTGGTGACACATCACGAATTGATGTAACAACAACCCCAAGGGCCTGAATCGCACGAAGCGCTGATTCACGACCTGAACCTGGGCCACACACTTCAACTTCAACAGTTTTCATACCGTGTTCCATTGCCGCTTTACACGCATCATCAGCCGCCATTTGCGCCGCAAACGGAGTTGACTTACGAGAGCCTTTAAAGCCCATTTTACCAGCAGATGACCATGAAATCGCATTACCTTGAACATCGGTAAAAGTAATCATAGTATTGTTGAATGTAGAGTTTACGTGAACCACACCTGAAGAGATGTTTTTACGCTCTCTACGACGTGTACGTGACGGATCTTTCGCCATAATATTCAGTTCCAGACTTTAAAAATTATTTCTTCTTACCAGCAATGGCCTTAGCAGGGCCTTTACGAGTACGAGCATTGGTATGAGTGCGTTGGCCACGAACCGGCAAACCACGACGATGGCGCAAACCACGATAACAACCAAGGTCCATCAACCGTTTGATGTTCATTGCCTTTTCACGACGCAAATCACCTTCAACAATCATATCTGAGTCAATCACTTCGCGCATGCGAATAACTTCTGCATCAGACAACTCATTTACTCGACGGGATAGGTCAATATCAACTTTTTTACAAACTTCCAAAGCTTTGGCTGGGCCAATTCCGTGGATATATTGTAGCGCGATAAGAACACGCTTATTAGTTGGAATATTGACGCCTGCAATACGGGCCACGCCATCTCTCCTAATTCAATTCGCAAATTGCGATGTTAATCCTAAACAAATTCTGCTTGCATCTAAGGGTTTGACCCCTTTCCATAACAAGTGGCCACCGTAAAGCAACAGGAAATTCCCCATTGTTTACAACAGCCAGATGAAACAACCAGATTTGGTTGAGGTTTCTAAGCCAGATTCCCTGCCCCGTCAACCATTTAACCACTAAATCTACTTGTCACACCCTTCAATTGCACTTTCTATCTGGCTGGCAACAGTATTAATGTCCGCCATACCATCAACTTTCTTCAAAATCCCTTGTTTTTCATAGTAATGAACAAGAGGTTCTGTCTTCTTATGATATACACCCAACCGGTTACGAACCGTATCGGGTGTATCATCAGCACGAACAGAAAATTCTGTTCCGCCGCATTTATCGCAAACACCTTCAACTTTAGGTGTTTTAAATTCCTTATGATAGCCCTTGCCACAGCTTGCACAGGCAAAACGCCCACCAATCCGCTCAACAAGCGCTTCATCATCGGCAACAATCTCAACAACGCAATCAATCGCCAGACCTTTTTCCGCTAACGCATCATCAAGCATATGAGCCTGAACAACATTTCGCGGTACACCGTCAAGGATAAAACCACCACGTGCATCTTTTTCATCAAGACGCTCGGATACAATTTCCATCACAACAAAATCTGAAACCAATTCACCACGATCCATAAGCTTTTTAGCTTCTAAACCACACGGTGTTTTGTTTTTTGCTGCCGTTCTGAGCATATCACCGGTCGATAAATGCACGAGACCCTTAGACAGCTCCAGATTCTTCGCTTGAGTTCCCTTCCCTGCACCAGGAGGCCCAAGAAGAATTATGTTCATTCTACAATCTTCCGCGATGTGTTGATCGTGAGCGTTTGGCTTTCTTACCCTTACCGCCCCGCAATTTGGATTTCTGAATTAAACTATCATATTGCTGGGCAAGTAAATGACTTTGCACTTGAGCAACCGTATCCATCGTCACAGAAACAACAATGAGCAAAGATGTACCGCCAAAGAAGAATGGCAACCCTGCTTGAGTGGTTAATATTTCAGGCAACAAACAAATTGCCGCAAGATAAAGCGAACCTACTACAGTAATACGCGTCAACACATAATCAATATATTCCGCTGTGCGTTCGCCAGGGCGAATGCCGGGAATAAATCCACCTGCTTTTTTGAGATTATCAGCGGTTTCTTTGGGGTTGAACATAATCGCGGTGTAAAAGAACGCAAAGAAAATAATCATTGCCACATAAAAGAACAGGAACAATGGCTGTCCACGCCCGAGCATGGTCGTGATATACCCCAGCCAGCCGCCGGCACCTTGAGAAAAGTTTGCCACTGTAATCGGCAATAATAACAAAGACGAGGCAAAAATCGGCGGGATAACGCCAGCCGTATTCAGCTTCAATGGCAAATGTGATTTCTCGCCCTGAAAAACCTTATTGCCCTGCTGACGTTTAGGATATTGAACACTAAGCTTGCGTTGCGCACGTTCAAAGAAAATAACCAAAGCAATCACAACCAATACCATTACAATGATACCGAGAATAATGAAGGTTGATAGTTGCCCGGTACGCCCCAGCTCCAATGTGCCGATGATCGCCTGAGGCAATCCGGAAACAATGCCAGCAAAGATAATTAGAGAAATACCGTTACCAATACCACGAGCTGTAATTTGCTCACCAAGCCACATCAAAAAAACAGTACCACCTGTCAAAGTGATCACTGCACTTATACGGAAAAACATCCCCGGATCGTGAACAACACCAGTTTGCCCCTCAAGACCAACCGCGATACCATAAGCCTGAAGCGCTGCCAGAAGAACCGTGCCATAACGGGTATACTGGTTCATTTTCTTACGGCCCTGCTCACCCTCTTTCTTGAGTTGTTCAAGATGAGGTGAAACAGTGGTCATCAACTGCATGATAATAGATGCCGAAATATACGGCATGATGTTAAGCGCAAAAATAGCCATACGACCAAGAGCACCACCACCAAGTGAGTTAATCCAACCCAAAATACCTGAAGATTGTTGTTGTACAACCTGATTTAAGGCAACCGCATCAATTCCTGGCATTGGAATATAAGTACCAAGCCGATAAACAATTAACGCACCCAGTGTAAACCAGATGCGTTTCTTTAATTCTTCAGCTTTTCCCAATGAAGAAAGGTTAAAGTTGGCGGCCATTTGTTCTGCAGCAGATGCCATGTTTTTATCCTTCTCAAGTCGCTATTTGATTAATCCCATATGGGAAACAAATTCTAAATAACAACTCTATCCTATATCAGGGCCTTTAAGATTTATCGTCTTCAGCTTTTTTAAGCTCAACGATCGTAACACTACCGCCAGCTTTTTCAACTGCTTGAAGAGCAGATTTTGAAGCATGATTGACTTCGAAAGCCACTTTTGCCGTAATCTCACCTTTTCCCAGCAACCGAACACCATCCCAGGGCTTATTAATCAAACCCGCTTTAGATAGCACTTCTGCAGTAATTGGTTTTTTAGCGTCAAGTTTCTTTTCATCAATTGCAGTCTGTATACGACCCAAATTCACAACATTAAAACGTTTGGCGTTAGGGTTGTTAAAACCACGTTTTGGCAAACGACGGTAAATTGGCATCTGACCGCCTTCAAAACCTTTGATCGCTACACCTGAACGTGACTTTTGACCTTTAACACCACGGCCGCCAGTTTTACCCAGACCAGAACCGATACCACGTCCAACACGTTTACGTTCCTTACGGGCGCCTGCATTATCTGCTAATTCATTAAGCCTCATGGCCTTGCTCACTTTTTAATTCAAAATTCAATATTAAGATTCGTCTACAATTGTGACAAGGTGCGCAACCTTACGAATCATACCACGAACTTCTGGTGTATCTTTCAACGTCCGACGACGGTGCATTTTATTCAAACCCAAGCCAATAAGCGTCGCGCGCTGGTCGGCTGGACGACGAATTGCACTACCAGTTTGTTCAACAGTAACGGTGCTCTCTTTAGCCATCTTCTTGTCCTTAATTCAAATTCGTAAAGTAATTAAACTTCACTTTCGTTAGTGGCAGCACGGCGACGCGCCGTAATATCACTAACTTTTTTACCGCGGCGTGCTGCAACAGCACGTGGGCTTGTTTCATTTTTCAACGCATCAAAAGTTGCGCGGATCATGTTATACGGATTTGAAGACCCGATTGATTTGGCCACAATATCCTGAATGCCAAGGGTTTCAAAAACAGCACGCATCGGACCACCGGCAATAATACCAGTACCAGGAGGCGCTGAACGAAGAACCACTTTACCTGCACCGTGACGTCCATGAACATCATGATGAAGGGTACGTCCCTCGCGCAATGGAACGCGGATCATTTCGCGCTTTGCTGCCTCTGTTGCTTTGCGAATGGCTTCTGGCACTTCACGTGCTTTACCATGACCAAAGCCGGCACGGCCTTTTTGGTCACCAATCACCACCAATGCCGCAAATGCAAACCGACGGCCGCCTTTTACAACTTTAGCAACGCGGTTAATGTGGACCAAGCGGTCTACAAATTCACTGTCTCGATCGTCACGATCCCGATTACTCATTGGCTTATCACCCGTCTCTTCATAATCAAATTAATTCGTTTGTATTAGAAGCTTAAACCGCCTTCGCGGGCTGCTTCTGCTAATGCTTTTACGCGGCCATGATAGATATATGGACCACGGTCGAAAACAACATCTGTGATACCGGCTTTAACAGCGCGTTCGGCAACCAATTTACCAATTGCTGTTGCGGCATCCTTATCAGCACCTGTTTTCAAAGACTTTTTAAGATCTTTTTCCATGCTAGATGCGCTGGCAACAGTCACACCGTTCTTATCATCGATAATTTGAGCATAGATATTTTTAGACGAACGAAATACAGACAACCGAGGCCGTCCCATCTCATTATTCTTTTTAAGCGCGCGACGAATTCGTGCCTTGCGCCGTGCCATGACTTTATTTTTATCAGCCATTTGTCTAGTGTCCTTCGATTCAAATCCGTTTTAGCGAACTTATTTCTTCTTGCCTTCCTTACGGAAGATATACTCATCAGCGTATTTAATACCTTTGCCTTTATAAGGCTCAGGTTTACGCCATTCACGGATTTCCGCAGCAACTTGACCAACTTGTTGTTTATCAATCCCGCTGACAACAATTTCTGTTGGCTTGGGTGTGACAACCGTAATGCCGTCTGGAATGTCATATATAACATCATGAC
>JALWJW010000061.1:1265-1546 GCA_026996935.1 Hyphomicrobiales bacterium | reverse complement strand
CTATTGAAGATGATGCCAGTATTGGTGAATTAACCGATATGTTTACGCAAGCAGGCCATTCGCGTATTCCGGTATTTCGCGGGACACTTGATGACCCTCGCGGTATGATCCACATAAAAGACCTTATGGCGTGGATGAGCTTTGGGAACAAAAACAAGTTTCTGGTTAAAAAATCCGCTGCCAAGGGAAAGTCACGCCCAGCCTCAGCCAGTTCAAACCATTGTGCAGCCGATTTGAAGTCAAAGATTTGCGATACGACCCTCATACGTGAGGTTTTGTTT
>JALWJW010000061.1:0-1255 GCA_026996935.1 Hyphomicrobiales bacterium | reverse complement strand
GCTATTGTTGTCGATGAATATGGAGGCACTGATGGATTGGTGTCTTTTGAAGATATTGTTGAGGAAATTGTCGGTGATATTGCCGATGAACATGATGGCAATGAAGATCTGATCAGTAAAACGCCAAATGGCAATTATATCGCTGATGCCCGCGCCCCGATTGAAGACGTTGAGGCGGTTTTAAACATTGACCTTTTACCCGATGAACAAGATGAAGATGCTGACACTTTAGGTGGATTTGTGTTTTCCATGCTTGGCCGAGTGCCTGTACGCGGTGAACTGGTGCGCCATTCAAGCGGAATTGAATTTGAAGTTGTGCAAGCAGATGCTAGACGAATAAACAAACTGAAAATTCATACCTTGAAAAATAAGGCAAGTTCGGACCATAGTGATACAGACGCTGTTAAATCTTAAAGGCTGGAAGCACCATATCAGTGTGTTTCTACTTGGTGGCCTCACCGCTCTGGCTTTGCCGCCTGCTAATATTTTTTTCGTTATCTTTGTCAGTTTCTCAGTTTTTATCATCATCCTTGATGGCCGATTTAACCACACCGACACCAGCAAACAGAGGTTTAAAGCCGGATTTGTCAGCGGCTGGTGGTTGGCTTTTGGTTATTTTGTCACTTCGCTTTATTGGATTGGGGCATCATTTTTAGTCGAAGCCGATAAATTTGCTGTTTTTATTCCTCTTGCCGTGTTGGCGCTTCCCGCCGGCCTTGCAATTTTTTGGGGCATTGGGGTTGGGATAAGTCTTATGGCCTGGTCACAAGGGCCAATGCGGATCTTTGTTTTAGCCGGTTGCCTGACCGCGGTTGAGTGGCTGCGCGGTCATATCCTTACAGGTTTCCCGTGGAACACTATCGGATACATCAGTGATGGACTGGCAGGAAGCAACCAACTGGCCTCCATTATCGGTATTTATGGCTTGACCTTTTTTGTTGTTTTATGGGCTGCCATTCCTTTGTTCTTATTGCTTAAAAAGAAAAATGTGATGATTGGTGCAGCGCTGACTTTATCGCTTGTCGGTGGTGCCGTGTGGGGCATGCAGCGACAGGCAACCACTTTAAAACCCCCTGCAAATCCTAAAAACATTAGAATCATCCAGCCCAATATTGCCCAAGCAAAAAAATGGGACCCAAGTTACAAACAGGCCAATATCGATCAATATTTTAACTTGTCACAAGCAGTTAATAAAAAGTCCGGACGCACACTAAAAGATGTTGATATTCTGGTTTGGGCTGAAAGTGCCTTACCG
>JALWJW010000060.1 GCA_026996935.1 Hyphomicrobiales bacterium | reverse complement strand
CCAATCAGAATACTGGGTCACCACAAATTTCACCGCAGCGCTGTTTTCAGTTGTTTGCGCCATGATTTTCATTGCCGCCTGTACAAATGATTTCATTGAACAAATCAAACAGGCTTCAAATACTGATCTCTTAACCGGCTTAAAGGTACGCAAAGCTTTTGATGAAGAATGTCAAAACCTATTACTCAAACACGCACGCACTCCTTTGCCATTAACAATGATCGTAATAGACATTGACCACTTTAAACGGGTTAATGATGCCTATGGCCACCAGTGCGGCGATATGGTGATTAGTGCTTTTGGTAAACTCATCACAGCATCAACCCGCAGTTCAGACTTAACCGGACGCATTGGTGGTGAAGAGTTTTGCATAATTTTATGGAACGCTAATGAAAAGGGTGGTGTACTGATTGCTGAAGCCCTACGCACGGCCTTTTGCAATACCCCTATTGATAATCTGCCAGAAAATGAAAGGGTGTCCGCCAGTTTTGGTGTTTCATCCTATCGCGAAGGCGAATCCTTTTTAGAATGGTTTGCCCGCACCGATCGCAATCTATATCGCGCCAAAAACAGTGGCCGAAACTGCGTTAAATCAACAGATATACAAAACAAACTTTCCGATATTGAAACTGATAAAAATTCAGAAACAACATCAGATTCACCTCCCATTATCATGCCGCGATAAATAGGCATTTGTCAGACTTCACAACTCCAAAAGTTACAAAATGTACTGATTATACACAGCCGATCTTTGGCCAGTGACAATGATATATGACTTAGAGCAAAATGGCTTAAGGCTTGCTTCTTTGATCATAAACCTTTCGCGATTTTTCAATCTCAGCGCGTTTTTCCAACGCCCAGCCTGACAAAACAGCCAAAGGCTCAAGCATGGAAACACCCAGTTTTGTCAATTTATAATCCACCCGTGGCGGAATGGTTGGGGTTACTTTACGCGAAACAAGCCCATCACGCTCCAACCCGCGCAAGGTTTGGGTAAGCATACGCTGAGAAATATCAGGCATCGCACGACGCAGCTCAGAAAACCGATGCTGGCCAAATTTCAAATGACTAATTACAATTAAAGACCACTTTCCACCAATCTGCGCCAACACATTGCGCACTGGACAAAGTTGCAAGTCGTAAAATTCAGGTGGCGCAATCGCCGGGTTTTCCAGGTTTTTCATAAAAATTATAGGCACAAAAAAGTGCCTACTTCCTTTTTCATAGTCAGTATTTATTAGTTACTAACATCGTTTCTATAACAGACACGAGCAAATAGCAATAAAACTAAAAGGAAAAAAACTATGAGTATTACTTTAAAAGCAGTTGCAAGCGCCATTTTAGCAGGCACCTTTGCAACAATAAGCGCTGCACTTCCTGCCAAAGCTGAAATGACCAATAAACAAATCGCCGTAAAATTATTGGAACAAGGCATTATCAAAGGCGATAAAACTTTCATCAATAAATACGTTGCTCAAAATTATATCCAGCACAACCCTATCGCACCAGACGGGCGCAAAGGCTTACTTGGTTTTGTTGATTACCTCAAAACCCTACC
>JALWJW010000059.1 GCA_026996935.1 Hyphomicrobiales bacterium | reverse complement strand
TCTTGAATCTGTAAATGCCATAGAAGTTTTGAAAAGTTGTGAGTTACTCATTACTGCAAAGGCAAAAGACAAAAGCATTGAACTCACTTTTGATTTCCCCTCTGAGCTTCCGCAGATCTATGCCGACCCTTTACGTGTTAAACAAATTCTATTGAACCTGCTTTCCAACGCCGTCAAGTTTACTCCAGATCAGGGAAAAGTGCATTGCTCTATCAGAAATATGGGTGATGGATTTATCTGTTTTTCTGTTCAAGACACGGGCCAGGGGATGAGCGAAGAAGAAACGCTGACAGCGTTGCGCCCGTTTGGCCAGGTTAATTCAGGTTTTGACAAGCAACACGAAGGCACAGGCCTTGGCTTACCGATTTCCAATGAACTGGTCAAAATGCACGGCGGTCGTCTGCAGGTTAAAAGCCGCAAAGGTGAAGGCACTCTGGTGTTGATCTTTTTACCAACGGTTGAATTTGCCGAAAAAAACAATCCACAATTATTAGCTGAACATACAGCTCCAGTGAAAGACACAATACAATGACGAATTTGGCTTTACCTAATCAAACTCCAGATATTGCCCCTGTAGCAGATTCTTCCACTAAGATTGGACGTATTGTAGCGGTCACAGGTGCGCATGCAATTATTTTGCTTGAGCAAGACCATTCTTTGCCTGATGACATGCAAAAAAGCCCTGAGATTGGTACTTTGCTGAAAGTAAACACTGAGCCGTCAATTGCCTTGGCTCTTATTTCAAGCTTGAGCACACCAACACCTGGTGAAAACGGGGAAAACGAACTACGCATCGTTGAAGTTGAGTTTATTGGTGAATTACCAAAGGATGCCAATGGCAATCCAACCCATTTCCGCCGCGGTATTTCCTGCTATCCAGCGCTTGGAGATGTTGTGGCACGCGCAACACGTCAAGAACTTGCAATGGCTTATGCTTGTGACGGAGAATATTCCGTTCGCATTGGCCACATTCAACAAGACCCTTCGATTCCGGCAATGGTTAAAACGGATGATTTGCTTGGTAAGCACTTTGCCGTCCTTGGCACCACTGGTACTGGTAAATCCTGTTCTGTTGCACTGATTTTCCGTCGAATTTTAGAAGCAAATCCGCAAGCTCATATTTTGCTGCTTGATGTTCACCGCGAATACGCCTCTGCCTTTAAAGAATATGGTCTGGTAGTGACACCTGCCAATCTCAACCTTCCATTCTGGTTGTTGAACTTTGAAGAAATGGCCGAAATTATTATTGGCAATCAGGGCAACCGCGAAGCTGACACAGAAATTCTACGCGAGCTGATCCCGATGGCGAAAAAACGCTATAAAGGCCAGCGCAATGGCGACAAACCGTCTAAATTGCGTTCGCGCGACAATAATGATGATGGCTCGCTTGGTGTAGATACACCCGTTCCTTATCGCATTTCAGATATTATCGGTTTGCTGGATGAAGCGCTTGGTAAACTTGAATTAAAGGGTGAACTTGCCCCCTATAAACGCCTGAAAGCCCGTATTGAGCAAATCTCTCGCGATACGCGTTACAGCTTTATGTTTGGCGGCTTGACTATTCATGACTCAATGGCTGAGGTGATTGGTCAGTTATTCCGTATTCCTGTTAATGGCAAGCCAATCACAATCCTTGAACTTGGTGGTCTGCCTTCAGAAATCATCAATGTTGTGGTTTCTGTTTTGGCTCGAATGGCTTTTGATTTTGGCCTGTGGTCTGGTGGTCAGGTACCAATTACCTTTGTTTGCGAAGAAGCCCACCGGTATGTGCCGATTGATTCAACAACAGGGTTTGAGCCAACCAAGCGGGCAATTTCAAAAATTGCAAAAGAAGGCCGTAAATATGGTGTTTCTTTGTGTATTGTATCGCAACGGCCGGCAGAACTTGATCCGACTATTTTATCACAATGTAACACCGTGTTTTCAATGCGCCTGACCAATGAAAAAGATCAGGAAATCCTCAAAGCTGGCATTTCTGACGCCGCGGCCAGTTTGTTGGAGTTTATGCCAACAATGGGAGCGGGTGAAGCTGTTGCCTTTGGTGAGGGTGTGGCATTGCCAACCCGTATTAAATTTGACCTGCTTCCGGCAGAATCACTACCAAAAAGCACGACCGCAAGCTTTTCCAAAAACTGGAGTCGCGGCGTTCAGGACCCGAACTTCCTTGAAAATATTGTGGCAAGCTGGCGCCAGCAAACCCAGATTGAAATACCGGAAATTCCTGCAGATGAAATGTTCAAACGTCCTGCACCTGCCCCCATCCCACAACCAGTTCCACAGCCTATTCAACAACCAGTGGCAGTGCCCGTTTCAGCACCTGTTCCAGATCCGGTTGCTGACATGGTTAATGTTGAAAATATGAATGGATCTTCACAGGCCCCTATTTCTATTCAACAACCGTTACAGCCACAGCCGCAAGCTCAAATGCCAGCTTCACCCCCTGCTCAGCAGGCACACCCCTCAACCGCGCAAATGGCTCAACAACCGGCCCCTGCGTCTTCCCCTGCACCGGCCCAACCTACGCCAATACAGCACACAGCACCAATGCAACAGACTTCACCTGTTCAACACTCCATGCCAGTGCAGCAGGCAAATATGCAAACCCGTCCGACAACTCCCGGTGTAGCAGCAGCACAGATGAACCCTGCTCAACCAACCGCTTCGGCAACAGCTTCGGCAGCAACTGAGGCAGCAGTTCAGGCAGCATCTCAACCAGCAAACATGGCAACACCAGGTTCTGCCGGGCAAGTAGCTCAACAAAGTCAAACTCAACCGAGTGCGGCAATCCCAACTCCCCCAACAAATGGGGAGCCAAGTCTGGCCGAACTTATACGACAAGTGCGCGGATAACCGCACTCTTTATGACCTTCTGCTTAGAAAACAAAAAGAATGGCATGAGGTTTGCACAAGAAAAGCAATAAGCGTTTTGGAGGCGTAAAATGACCAATTCAGTCCAAATTCATGCTGAAAATGCACAAGACCTGACCCATAAAGAAACGCTGTTGGGCCATAACTTTGCAGACAACATACTATTCACTGATGGGCAACTGGCTTTGCTGATTGATTTAGCCCGCGAACATGGCCCCCAGCATTATACACTTGGGGCGTTAAATGAAGATGGGTATGGCGACAAATGGCAAAACGGTGTTATTGGCGATATGTCGGGCGCAGATGTTTTACAAGCGATAAAAAATGGCCGTTTGTGGTTGCAATTACAAGGCTTGCGCGAAATGGCACCCCATTATCACAGCATTGCAGAAGAAGCTTTCCGTCAACTCAAACAAGCCAATAAAGATTTTTCTTATCACAACCTTACCAGTAATCTGTTGATTTCCTCTCCTGCTGCGCGGGTTTTATGCCACCTCGATTGCGCCGAAGTTATTTTATGGCATATTCGCGGTCGTAAACGGGTTTATCTCTATGACATGGACAAAATTGAGTTTTGCGCCGATGAAACGATTGAAAAAGTCATTTTGCGCGAAAGCGAAGAAGAAATTGCCTATCGCCGTGAATGGGACGAGGTTGCCTCTATCTATGATTTAGAACCCGGGCAAGCAGCAAACTGGCCTCACTTCTGGCCACATCGTGTCGACAATATTTCTGATTTAAATGTGTCTTTGCAAACAGAATTTTATTCTAAAAAAGGCATCCGAGAATACGGCATCCGCTTTGCCAATGGGCTTTTGCGCCGTCGTGCCGGCATTACCCCAGCACCTGTAAAAACCACGGGTTTGGGGGCTTTGGCAAAAACTGGCATGGGTTTAATGGCGAAAAAACTTCGACTAAACTCGCCGATTGAGCGCAAAATAAAATCTCAATTTACCATTGACCCGGCCAAGAATGGTAGCATTTGCCAGCTTGACCGCTCTCAGCAAACTGTTTTAGCAAAGTAGGGATTTTTCGCGTGTCACCGGCTCAACAAAAATCGAATACTGTGTTGTCTGTTTCAATGACAGAAACATTGAACGGGTTAAACCAACTTGAAGAAAAATGGCGAGCCCTGGAAGCTAATACATTTGGCCAAATGGGTGTTTTTCAAAGTTTTAAATGGTGTAAAAACTGTTTGGAGCACTGGATTGATGAGCACGAATTAAAGCCCATTATTATCTCGGTTTTTCACGATGATGAATTGGTTAGTGTGTGGCCCATGCAACAAACAACCAATGCAAAAGTTGTTATTCTTTCCTGGCTGGGTACACCCCTCATTCAATATGGCAGCCCGTTAATCAACAGTTCTTACAACACCAATGACATTCTCAATCGGGTATGGGCTTTTATTTCTGAGCTTCCAAGTATTGATATGGTTCGATTACACAATGTTCCTGAAACATCCCCTGCCCATGCATTTTTAGAATCCAAATGCCGGTCCGCCGGTGCAACAAGAGCCTCTATTCTTGAAGTTGGTAAATTTGCAGATTGGGATGAGTATCAGGCCAGTATGAAGAAATCTGCCCGCCGCCCTCGTCGCAAACGCTACAACAAGCTTTCACGCCAAGGGGTAATGAAGTTTGAAGTTCACAAATCAGGCCGCCATTTTTCCGAGCTTGCCAAAATTGCGATCGATTGGAAGCTTAAATGGCTGGAAATGCATAATTGGCCCACCAATACAATGGCGGACCCAAAGTTTATAAATTTCATAACCAGCCTGGGAGCCGACAATTTTGGCAATCAGCGTCAGCAACCAAGCCATTGGGTGATTGGTGAATTAAGTATTGATGGTGTGCCAATCGCCCTTGAAATCGGCGCTGTCGAAAAACAACACTATTACTCATTTCTTGGTGCTTATGATGTTGAGTGGGCGCGTTATTCACCAGGCAAAGTTCAAATTGAATTAATGATTGGCTGGGCGCTTGAATATGGCATTGAAGAATTTGATTTTTTGTGTGTTGCGGCTCAGTATAAATCTGACTGGACTGACAAAAGCATACAAGTTGATCATTTCACCTATCCTTTGAGCGTTCGCGGGCGTTTATTTCACAGCATCTGGCTTAAACGCTTAAGACCTGCGGCTAAATATGGCCTGGAGAAACTTAGCGACAATCAACGCGATAAGCTGTTGACAGTATTGGGTGTGAAGCAAAAGGGTGGCATTGAAGGCCAAAAACACATATAAAAGTCAATTTAGCGCAACGGAAGTTTTTGCATATTTTTTGAAAATCTATATTAAAGCGATCAAAGATAGACCTTAAAAATGGATTCTCCCCCGTGCCTAAAGCCACCCTGTATGCGTATGCTGAAAAATTAAAACCAAAATCATGGAAAGATCACCAGGGCAACTGGTGCACACCAGAGTGTATCAAAACCGAAGTTCTTTCCGGTTTAACCGTTGCGCTGGCTTTGGTTCCTGAAGCTGTTGCATTTGCGTTTGTGGCCGGGGTTCATCCGCTGGTCGGGCTTTATGCCGCCTTTATTGTTGGCCTTATTACAGCAGTGTTTGGTGGCAAGCCTGGTATGATATCAGGTGCCACGGGCGCTCTTGCCGTGGTTATGGTTTCTTTGGTTGCCAGCCATGGTATTGAATATTTATTTGCCACTGTGGTGTTAATGGGCATTTTACAGGTCTTTGCTGGTGTGTTTCACCTTGGTAAATTTATTCGACTGGTCCCTCACCCTGTTATGTTGGGGTTTGTTAACGGTTTGGCTATTGTCATCTTTCTGGCCCAGCTCACCCAGTTCCAGGTTACCAGTCCTGATGGGGTAAAGGAATGGATGAGCGGTGTCCCGCTTATCACCATGCTGGCTCTTGTTGGTCTCACCATGTTAATCATTTGGGGAATGCCGAAAATTACGACAGCAATTCCCGCACCTCTGGCGGGTATTGGCCTTGTTGCCGGTCTGGTAATTTTTGCCGGCATCGATGTGCCGCGTGTGGGCGACCTGGCTTCAATCAAAGGTGGCCTTCCCCAGTTTCACATTCCAGTTGTTCCGATCAATTTTGAAACCCTTAAAATCATATTCCCCTATGCGCTTATTCTGGCAGCCATTGGCTTGATTGAAAGCCTGTTGACGCTCAACCTTGTCAGCGAAATGACAGGGGAACCAGGCGGTGCCTCAAAAGAATGCCTAGCACAAGGCAGCGCCAATATTGTTACAGGATTTTTTGGCGGCATGGGTGGTTGCGCAATGATTGGTCAATCCATGATAAATGTTAAATCCGGTGGTCGCACACGGCTTTCGGGCATTGCTGCGGCTTTGTTTTTGCTGGTCTTTATTGTTTATGCCTCAGGGCTTATTGAACAAATTCCGCTGGCTGCACTGGTTGGGGTAATGTTTATGGTGGTGATCGGCACCTTTGCCTGGCAAAGTATAAAAATACTAAAACGCATTCCAATGACTGATGCAATCGTCATGTTACTTGTGACCGGGGTTACAGTTTACAGCGATCTGGCCATTGCGGTTGTGGTTGGGGTGATTGTTTCTGCGTTGGCCTATGCCTGGTCAAATGCCACGCGCATTCATGCCAAAATAGTCATGGACGAAGATGGAGCCAAAGTATATCAAATCGAGGGTCCTTTATTTTTTGGCTCAACCGATGGCTTTGCTGAATTGTTTGACCCTAAACAAGACCCGGATGTGGTTATCGTTGACTTTATGAACAGCCGGGTGGTTGATCAATCTGCCTTGCAGGCCATTGAAGAGCTTGCCTCGAAATATGAAGCTGAAAACAAAGTTCTACAATTGCGGCATTTGTCTCATGACTGCCATCAATTGCTCAATCGCGCCGGCCAATTGATGGTTGATTCAGATGATGACCCTCATTATGGCGTTGCGGTGGATTACTCAATTAAGACAGGTGTATTTGGTGGCGGGCATTAAGCCCCTTTCGCCTGGCTATTAAAGCGACTAATCTGTCTTGTTTGCTGCAACTGTTTGGACATTGGTTTGACTGAAATTTTATTCACTCTTTTTACCGTTTCTTTTTTGTCTGCAACTTTGCTGCCGGGTAGTTCTGAAGTCATACTGGTAGGTGTTTTACTTAGCCGCGGGGTTGAGCCCTGGCTGGCGGTAGCAGTTGCCAGTTTGGGCAATACACTTGGCTCTTGTGTCAACTGGGGGATCGGGCGATTTTTTGTGCATTTTCGCAATGCTAAATGGTTTCCTATTCCTGCTAAACAATTTGATAAATACCAACGCTGGTATAACAAATGGGGGTTGTGGAGTTTATTGGCCTCCTGGGTGCCAATTATCGGTGATCCATTAACGGTATTTGCCGGCATTGCCCGCACACCATTGTGGCTTTTTGCCCTCATCGTTTTTGTTGCAAAAATGGCCCGTTATATCATCGTTGCCGCCAGTGTG
>JALWJW010000058.1 GCA_026996935.1 Hyphomicrobiales bacterium | reverse complement strand
GCGGGGTAATTTTCCGCGCACCAATTATTTGTAACAACGTCCCTCGCCTCGTACCCGGCTGGACCCAGCCCATCGTTGTTGGCCGCCACGCTTTTGGTGACCAATATCGCGCTACAGATTTCCGTTTTCCCGGCAAAGGCAAACTAACCATCAAGTTTGAAGGCGAAGACGGCAAAGTGATCGAGCATGAAGTCTTTGATTCCCCTTCTTCCGGGGTTGCCATGGCGATGTATAACCTTGATGATTCAATTCGCGATTTCGCTCGAGCTTCAATGAATTACGGCCTAAAACTTGGCTACCCTGTTTATCTATCAACTAAAAATACAATTTTGAAAGCCTATGACGGACAGTTCAAAGACATCTTCCAACACATTTTTGAAACAGAATTTGCCGACAAATTTAAAGAAGCTGGCCTGACCTATGAACATCGCTTGATCGATGACATGGTCGCCTCAGCCCTTAAATGGTCTGGCGGCTATGTATGGGCTTGTAAAAACTATGATGGCGATGTGCAGTCAGACATCGTTGCCCAAGGCTTTGGCTCACTTGGCCTTATGACATCTGTATTAATGACCCCTGATGGAAAAACCATGGAAGCAGAAGCAGCCCACGGCACTGTCACCCGCCACTATCGTTTGCACCAGGAAGGTAAAGAAACTTCAACCAACTCAACCGCCTCCATTTTTGCTTGGACACGCGGCCTGATGCACCGTGCCAAACTAGATGATAATGATGAGTTGATGAAGTTTGCTGAAACCTTGGAAAAAACAGTTGTGGAGACAATCGAGTCTGGCGACATGACCAAAGATCTGGCCATCCTTGTTGGCCCGGAACAAAAATGGCAATCAACCCAAGGATTCCTCGATAAAATCGATCAAAACTTGCAAAAAGCCATGGCCTGATCGATCGATAAAACAACAAAAGCGCATCCAAGACCTTCTTGGGTGCGCTTTTTTCGTTCTGGAACAGCAAATGACAAAATTTAAAATTTATGTTCTAATAGAGCAGACGGGGCATACTCATGGAGTTCTTAAATGAAAAAAATTATTGCCATTAGTTTCACATTCGCTTTGTTGTTAGGCACATCAAACGCAAACGCAACAAGCTTTAATTGCCGCTATGCCAAGCTTGCCGCTGAAGTGGCCATTTGCCAAGACAATCGACTTTCACGCCTCGATGAACGCATGGCCTCAAAATATTTTCGTCTTAAAAACCGTCTTCCCCGCCACCTCTGGCGACAAGTGCGCTACACGCAAAAACGCTGGCTGCGCTCACGCAATCGCTGCGGCTACAATTTTCGCTGTTTAGAAAACTCTTATTACAGCAGAATTCAAAGCCTGAATTCATGGCTCAATTCTTACTGATTGATCGAGTATATCGCGTTCAAATGAATCCTATTCAACGCAACACGCTCTAAACATCAACTTCATGTTGGTTTTTGTTTTTTCGCTCTGCCGCCGTTTGCCGGATAGTCTCTAACAGTTCTGGCTTTGACCGCATCAACCGATCAAAATCAGGCGCTTCCAAAGCAAGCAAGCGGCATTTCGTATCAGCACGTACAGTATGATTGCGCGTGCGGTGCTCAAGTAAAGCCATCTCCCCAAAATGCTCGCCATTACTCAAGAACACAGGCCCATTCTCGGTTTCCACTTCAACACGCCCAAAGGCAATAAAAAACATCACATTAGCCGGCTCGCCTTTATGAACAATTACTTCACCAGGTTCAAATGTGAGTGAGTTTAACGATGGTAGCAAAGACGCAATTTCATTAGCATCCAGTTTTGAAAACATGGGCACCTTAGCAACCAAGCTCCAGGAAACGACAAAATCACGCCGATTGGACTCGTGTGAAAAACCTGTGGCAAGAATACCAATAGGCAAAGCAAACATACCTAAACCAAACATCATGACAATTCCGCCAAATAGTTTGCCTAAAACAGTTTGGGGAACAACATCGCCATACCCGACCGTGGTTAAAGTTGAAATTGCCCACCACATCGACATCGGGATAGAGCCAAAAACATCGGGTTGGGCCTGATGTTCTGCAAAATAAATACCTGTTGAAGCAAACAGCAACAAACACAGCATCAACAAAACCGCCCCGAATAAAGCCTTGCGTTCATTGCTGATGACAAGAATAAGAGACTGCATAGCCAAAGAATAGCGAGTCAGTTTTAAAAGACGAAACAGTCTCAATATTCGCAAAACGCGCAAATCGATTACAAACAAAAACGATAAATAAAATGGAATAATCACGATTAAATCTATGATTTGCAAAGGACGCAACGCATATTTTAATCGTGTTTTCCAAGGCTTTTCATTCTGTCCATATGGAAACTCAACACTGGTCCAGATACGTAAAACATATTCAACCGTAAAAACCATAACGGAAAATAAATCGAAATATTCTAATGGCTTACCATAAGCCAACGCAATTTCAGGGACTGTTTCCAAAAGAAACGCGATGACGTTCGTTACCACCAGAAAGATGATGACATAATCAAACAGACGGCTGGCCAAAGTTCCTTCAGGACCTTGCTCCACAATTTCATGCATTCTCTTGCGAAAAGACAACCGATTCTGTTTTTCAATATTTTCAGTAATGGGATAACCCTTTATGGACGAACACCAGACGTAATCAGTTTAAAACGATTAGCAATTAAGCGATAGACCGTTTAATCGCATCAATAGCCTCATTTGCTTTACCCCCGTCAGGCCCACCAGCTTGCGCCATATCAGCACGACCACCGCCCCCTTTACCGCCAACCACGCTAGAGCCAATGCGCACCAGGTCCACCGCACTATATTTATCGGTTAAATCTTTGGTCACCCCAACCGACACGCCAGCCTTGCTGTCATTGACCGCAATGAGAACAACAATACCGCTACCCAATTGGGTTTTGGCTTCATCAATCATGCCGCGCAATTCCTTGGGGTTAATCCCATCAAGCACGCGGCCAATAAATTTAACATCACCAACGGTTTCAATCGCAGCCTCGCCACCGCCCGAACCACTACCAAGCGCCAGTTTCTTTTTAACTTCTGCTAATTCACGTTCAAGTTTCTTTTTATCACTCACCAATGCCTCAACACGATTGGCCACTTGAGCGGGAGAAACTTTTAAAACATTAGCCGTTTCTAGTAATTCTTTTTCACGCTCTTCAAGGTATGAACGTGCCGCATTACCGACAACAGCTTCAATCCGGCGAACACCAGAGGATGTTGCAGATTCTGATGTCACTTTAATCAAACCAATATCACCCGTGCGCTCAACATGAGTCCCGCCACAAAGTTCAAGAGAATAGACCTCTTTCCCCCCCTGTTCAGCCAAACCTTTACCCATTGAAACAACCCGAACCTCATCGCCGTATTTTTCTCCAAACAATGCCATCGCGCCCGCTTCAATGGCTTCATCAACCCCCATCAAACGGGTTGAAACTTCACTGTTTTGCTGGACCACCTGATTGGCTATATCTTCCACTTTAGCAATATCTTTTGAATTCATGCCTTCAGAATGAGAAAAATCAAACCGTAACCGATCAGGTTCAACCAGTGACCCTTTTTGCGCAACATGATTTCCTAAAACCATCCGCAACGCTTCGTGCAAAAGATGAGTTGCAGAATGATGCCCTTGCGAACCTGCGCGCGCGCAATGGTCAACATTCATTTCAACCGCCTGTTCAATTTTAAAGCTACCCGATTTCACCATACCCACGTGAATGAACAAATTATCAAGTTTCTTTTGTGTCGTGGTCACGGTGAAAATCGTCTCATCATCAACCCGAATTTCACCCTTATCACCCACCTGACCACCAGACTCACCATAAAACGGGGTCTGATTGGTGATAATCATGGCTTCATCGCCAGATGAAATCATCTCAACGGTTTTACCGTCTTTTACAATGGCTTTAATAATGGCTTCTGATTTTTCCGTGTCATAACCAAGAAAATCCGTTGCCCCGACTTTCTCTTTCAGGTCAAACCAGATCTCATCGGTTGCCGCATCGCCCATGCCTGCCCATGCTGCACGCGCGGTTGCCTTTTGTTTTTCCATTGCAACATTAAAAGCTTCCGTATCAACTTCAATCTCACGCGCCCGCAAGGCATCTTGTGTTAGATCGAGCGGGAAGCCATAGGTATCATACAGTTTAAAGGCCACATCACCTGAAAATTTATCGCCCGCTTTAAGGTCGCTTGATTCATCTTTCAACATACCAAGACCGCGTTTAAGGGTTTTACGGAAACGAATTTCTTCGCCCTTTAGCGTTTGGGTAATCAGATCACCTGCCTGTCCAAGTGAGGGATAAGCATGGCCCATTTCACGCTCGAGAGCAGGAAACAGTTTCCACATCATCGGCTCTTTTTGGCCAAGCAATTCCACATGGCGCATGGCGCGGCGCATAATACGGCGAAGCACATAACCGCGACCCTCATTTGATGGCAAAACACCATCTGCAATCAAAAATGATGACGCGCGCAAGTGATCGGCAATCACCCGGTTTGAAGCTTTGAACTCACCTTCTGCTGGCACACCTGTTTCTTCAACAATAGCGGCAATCAGGGCTTTAAATAAATCGGTTTCATAATTATCATGGGTGCCCTGCAATACGGCAGAAATACGCTCCAACCCCATGCCCGTATCAATGGAAGGACGCGGTAAGTCAACACGATCCCCGTTGGCCAATTGTTCATATTGCATAAACACAAGGTTCCAGATCTCGATAAACCGATCGCCATCTTCATCAGGAGAACCAGGAGGACCACCGGGAATTTTATCACCATGGTCGAAAAAGATTTCAGAACATGGGCCACACGGACCAACATCACCCATGCTCCAGAAATTATCATTTGTCGAAATCCTAATAATTTGATCATCACCTAATCCGGCAATTTTTTTCCATAAATCGTAAGCTTCATCATCAGTATGATAAACCGTGACGAGCAACTTATCTTTAGGCAGTCCGAATTCTTTGGTGATTAAGTTCCATGCCAGCTCGATTGCCTCAGGTTTAAAATAATCACCAAACGAGAAATTACCCAGCATTTCAAAAAACGTGTGATGGCGCGCCGTATAGCCAACATTATCCAAATCATTATGCTTACCACCGGCGCGAACACATTTTTGCGATGTCACAGCACGACTATAATCTCGCACCTCTTTACCGACAAAAATATCTTTAAACTGGTTCATCCCCGCATTGGCAAACATCAATGTCGGATCATTGCGCGGCACCAAAGGGCCAGACTCAACTTCGGTGTGACCATTCTTGCTAAAATAGTCCAAAAATGTAGAGCGGATTTCATTTACACCAGTCATTTATTATTCGCCTTCAACTTCTCGTCTTAATCAATTTATCCCACTGCTTGATAAGACAAACAAAGCCTCACGGCAACCAACAAAAAAGGCACCCTGTCATCAACAAGGTACCTTTTTAATTAAGTATTGGTTTTCGTGTCTATTAGAACTGGTTAATTTGTTGCTTTCCAGGGTCCAGAGCCTAACCTAAATCAATTTAAGTTTAACAAATAAATCAGCTTGCTTTATCTGATGCGGCCTTGTTTTTCACAGGCTCTTGCTCAATCAAACCCTTGGCAACTCGAATACGATGTTCAATTTCATCAGCCATATCACTATTTTCAGTTAAAAAACGTTTGGCGTTTTCACGCCCCTGCCCCACACGTTCCCCATTATATGAGAACCAGGAACCAGCCTTTTCAACAATACCAGCCTCTACCCCCATATCGAGAATTTCACCTGTTTTGGAAATACCCTCACCATACATAATATCAAATTCAACCTGTTTGAACGGTGGTGCCACTTTATTCTTAACAACTTTAACCCGCGTGTGGTTGCCCACCACTTCATCACGATCTTTCAATGCCCCAATACGGCGAATATCAAGACGAACAGATGAATAAAATTTAAGCGCATTACCGCCCGTTGTGGTTTCAGGCGAGCCAAACATCACGCCAATTTTCATTCTGATCTGGTTAATAAAAATCACCATGGTGCCAGATTTGGAAATAGAACCGGTAAGTTTACGCAAAGCCTGGCTCATTAAGCGAGCCTGAAGCCCTGGCAAACTATCACCCATCTCACCTTCAAGCTCAGCTCGCGGTGTCAACGCGGCAACAGAGTCAACCACCAACACATCAACAGCACCAGAACGCACCAGTGTATCGGCAATCTCAAGCGCTTGTTCACCCGTATCCGGTTGTGAAATCAACATCTCATCAACATCAACACCCAATTTACGTGCATAAATCGGATCCAACGCGTGCTCTGCATCAATAAAGGCACAAATACCGCCCTTTTTCTGCGCTTCAGCAATAACATGTAATGTCAATGTAGTTTTACCTGACGATTCAGGACCATAAATTTCAATAACACGCCCTTTTGGCAAACCGCCAATACCAAGCGCCACATCAAGGCCAATAGACCCTGTTGAAACAGCCTCAATAGCCGTAACAGGGTTTTGGCCCAATTTCATAACAGAGCCTTTGCCAAATGCTCTTTCGATCTGCCCCAACGCGGCATCAAGTGCCTTTTTCTTATCCATTGATGAATTCTCTACAAGTTTTAATTTTGCCTGTGCCATACTGCTACTCTCCTTATTTCACATGGACTGACCGAGCGCAATGCGCGGAACAAATACTGAACATATCTTTTTATGTACCGTTTTTGTTCTTATGGCAAGAACATTTTTAACCCATTGAAAAACCATCATTATTTTAACAAATTGTTGATCTGCTTTTAAAAATAAGAACAGAACATGATTAGAATCCTGCCTCACGAAGCAACACACTGACAATATGAGAAAAGAATCGCCCTGCCAGACTCACCCTTTGACCAGAAATAATAACGCTCCCTCTTGCCTCATGTGGCCAGAACTTATCAACCATGCCCTGCGCCACCAACTTAACCGGATAATAAGTCTGAGATGGCACATCCTGGCCTGATTGCGATTTCATCACATTCACCACACCATTATTTGAACTTGCCAAATAAGACAATTCACGCCCTATAGCATTGCTCAAACCAAGAGTTTGCAAACGCACCCTGATAGACGGTGCATTAAGCATTTCAAACACAAAAACTCCTTTTGCCCCCACCTCCAACCGATCAATATCAGCTTCATGCACAAGGCCATTAATGACAAAACCGGACTGTTCAGCAACAATATTTAGTAATGGTTCTGCTTGACTGACCCACAAGCCGCGTTGCAAACCATCCATGACATCACTAACAACCCCATCAAATTTAGCTCTCAGGATTAAATCTTCACGCTGGCGTGCCAATCCGCTCAACTCACTCTTTAGTGCCACCACCTCACGCAATAAAACAG
>JALWJW010000057.1:17409-26078 GCA_026996935.1 Hyphomicrobiales bacterium | reverse complement strand
CCGATGTACTATTATATCTGCTGCTTGTTTGCGAACGTGCAGGCATAGACATCTTATCCGCCGCCGACGAAAAAATAAATCGTAACGAAGAAAAGTACCCCGTTGAAAAAGCTAAGGGTACGGCCAAGAAGTATGATGAGTTGTGAGGGGTGCTGTTAGTCATTTGCTTAGTGTATCTTTCCGTCATTACCGCGCAGGCGGGAATTTAAATCGTGAAGGTTGTTTGATGAAAGGTTTTCGCGTTGTAATTCAGCCTTGTTTGAGGGGCTAAAACAGGCTTATAAATGCGTACGTTTAAAGCAGTGTTTCAATAAAGGTCAGATAAATGTCTTCAAGCAGCTCAAAAGTAATGATTACGGGCACTGGTGTTTTCGCCCCATCGCAAATAATAACCAATGCCGAATTGGTGGTTGCCTTTAATGCTTATGCTGACTTGCAGAATGAAAAATATGCCAAAGAGATTGAGGCAGGCGAGCGCGAGCCGGTGCCGTATTCATCTGAAGAATTCATTTTTAAAGCCTCAGGCATTGAACGGCGCCATGTGCTCGATAAAACTGGGATTCTTGATCCTGAAATCATGCACCCGATGTTTAAAAAACGCTCAGATGATGAATTGTCCTTAATGGCGGAAATGGCCGTGAAGGCGGCAAAAATTGCCATGGAAAAGGCCGGTAAAACCCCTGCTGATATTGATGCGGTGATTGTTGCGGCTTCAAACCATGAACGTGCTTACCCCGCCATTGCTATTGAGGTGCAAAATGCACTTGGTATTGATGGTTTTGGTTTTGATATGAACGTGGCCTGTTCATCGGCCACCTTTGGCATTCAGGCGGCGGCTGATATGATCCGCTCAGGCTCGGCGCGTTCGATCCTTATGGTCAATCCTGAAATTTGTTCAGGCCATTTGGAATGGCGCGACCGTGATTGCCACTTTATTTTTGGCGATGTTTGCACCGCCGTTTTGTTGGAAGATGGCGATTATGCCACTGCACCTGAACAATTTGAGATTCTGGCCACGCGCTGTCTAACCAAATTTTCAAACAATATTCGCAACAATAATGGCTTCCTGCGCCGCTCAATAAAAGACGGCATGAAAGACCAGCGCGAAATGCAATTCATGCAAAATGGCCGTAAAGTGTTTAAAGAAGTGGTGCCGATGGTCTCCGGTTTTATCCTCGATCATCTGGCCGATGAAAATATTAAAGTCAAAGATCTATCGCGGATGTGGCTGCATCAGGCGAATAAAGCCATGAATGATTTTATTGGTAAAAAAGTCCTTGGCCGCTCTCCTGTTGAAGGCGAGCAACCTAATATTTTACAGGAATACGCCAATACCTCATCGGCAGGCTCCATCATTTCGTTCTCAGAACATAACGAAGACCTTCCCGACGGTGCTATAGGCATTATCTGTTCGTTTGGTGCTGGCTATTCTGCAGGCAATGTTATTGTCAAAAAGCGTATGGTTTAAACATAATCAGCAATAGATCTCCCGCTTACGTGTGACCACAACATGCCTTCATCATTGAGCATGGTGACGATCATGTTGGCGGCTTGATCGGGTGTCATGGCAATGTTTAAATCACGATCAATGCCAGCGGTTTCATACATGGCAGATGCGACTTTTCCGGGATAAAACCCCATCACTCTCACGCCCTTTGGCGCGCATTCAACTTCCAGACAACCGGTAAATCCTCGGATCGCCCACTTGCTGGCTGAATAAACACTGATGAGTTTGCGAGTGTAAAGCGCGCCGGTTGAAACCACATTGATGATTGAACCCTTACCTGCGTTTAACATGGCGGGCAGCACGGCGTGGGTCATCATTATTGTGCCCATCATGTTGGTATTTATTGTTGATTTTATATCGGCTGGTGAGTAGGTGGCAAATTCGCCCTCAAGCCATATGCCCGCATTGTTGATGAGGCCCCATATAGGTCCGTGGTCGGCTGTAATTTGCGTGTTAACCTTTTCGATGCTTTGTTGGTTTGAAACATCTAAAACGTATCCCGCAACGCCATGTTGGCTAGAAAGTTTTTCCACCTTTGATTTATTGCGACCCGTTAAAATCGGTGCATAACCATTTGCCTTTAATATTGAAATGAGTGCAAGGCCAATGCCACTGGTTGCGCCGGTAACAATGATTGGTTTTGTGTCAGTAGTCATTTTTAATTCGATTCCAAAGTGAGATATGTATTAACAGCAAAAAACAACGGCAAAATTGATTAGTCATTAGAATGTATGAGGATCGATCAGTTTTTAAAAGTAGAAAGTTGCAAACCTTGAATGCTTTCATGTATTCATCTCTCATTCAATATTTGAACTGGTTTTGGGACGCTGTTCAGGGTCTATATTGTCATGGATTTAGGCGCTGGTCCAAGTGGTGTTTAATTCTGGTGCCAAAAGCAAAATTGTCTTGCACCGTTTCTGTTTGTGTTTCTAAATATGCCAACTGAATGGTCCAAATAGTGGGATGTGAATTGGAACAGGTGCTGAGGCTGGCAACAAGTGGGCCGGTTAAATGGATATTGTTTTTTATAGGCGTTTGCGCGGCTTGGGCCTTGCTGTATCTGATGCACTTGCCACAAGCTCAATTGGTTGATGCCTTTGGTACAGGGGCTTTGTCCTCGCTTTGCATTACCGAAATCACCTTTGTTTCATTGTTTGCCATGTGGGTGCTGATGTCTGGTGCCATGATGGCACCAACGGCCATTCCCATGCTGGCCGCTTATGAAGATATTCGTCACACAGGCGCGGGATCAAACGCGGGGTATTGGGCCTTGCTTAGTGGCTATTTGATTGTATGGGTTGGCTTTTCTCTGGTGGCTGCGATCGCTCAAAAAGTGTTGTTTGATGCCCGTTTGCTTAATTTTGAAGGCCAAAGTATATCGCCCCTTTTAACCGCCAGCTTGTTGGCGCTTGCTGGCGTGTATCAGTTTACCCCGATGAAACAATCATGCTTGCGCGCCTGCCAATCACCGTTAATGGCTTTTTTAGGTACTTGGAAACCAGGCATTCCCGCCGCCTTTAAAATGGGTTTGCGCGAAGGGGCATTTTGCTTGGGGTGTTGTTGGGCTTTGATGTTATTGGCCTTTGTTGGCGGCACGATGAATTTGGCTTTTATGGGCTTGGGCATGGCTTTAATGACCATCGAAAAATTAGCTGACATCGGCAATTATATTTCAAAACCTTTGGGCGTTGTTTTGTTAATCGCAGCAGGTTGGGCCTTGTATGGAATACTGTAAATTTAAGGGTCGATGGGCCATGTCGTTATGAGCGTAAGATGAGCGTAAGAAAAGCAACAATTTAAGCATACAACAATAATAGAAATGAAAACAGGAGAGTGAAATGGCCGATTGGAAAATCAAAGGTGAGTTGATTTTAAATTGTAATTGCACGGTGTTTTGTCCGTGTGTAATCTCCCTTGGTGCGCACCCGCCAACCGAAGGACATTGTCAGGCCTGGGCAGGAGTTCGCATTGATGAGGGCCATTTTGAGGGTGAAGATTTAAGCGGTTTAAATGTCGGCCTTTTACTTGATATTCCAGGAAAAATGGAACGCGGTGACTGGAAAGCAGCAGCCTATATTGATGATCGCTCAAATGACAAAGCCTATGAAGGCTTGGTCGATATCTTTTCTGGTAATGCAGGCGGCACAACGGGTTTGTTCTCAATGCTTGTCAGCGAGTTTATGGGGGCTGAACGTGCACCGGTTGAATTTACCACCGATGGTAAAAAGCGCCGCTTGTCTGTTGGTCGTATGATCCAGGGTGAAGTGGAACCTGTTCAAGGCAAAGACCCTGAAAAAGATCTGGTGGTTTCTAATACGGGTTATTGGATGGGTGCAGACATTACCGTTGCAACGGCCAATAAAGGACGCGTTAGGGCGTTTGGTCGCGTGTGGAATTTTGAAGGCAGATCGGCAGAAATATGCCAGATTGATTGGTCCGGATAAATCTTCTGATTAAATATTCTCGTTTGAATATATTTTGACAGTTAAATTTGATTTGAATCAAGGATTGCAGTCGTGATAGAGGTCATTAACCTCTTATATTAGCATATTAGGATGTAGTAATATGAGCTTGATTCAAATTATGGAAACGCTTGGCGAAGAATGGACCTCCATTCTTGGCGGTGTTATCATTGGCATTGCTTTTGGCGTTTTTGCCCAGCGTTCAAAATTCTGTTTACGCTCGGCGGTGGTTGAGTTTGCCCGCGGCAAGATCGGTAAAAAAACCTCTGTCTGGTTATTGACTTTTTCAATGGCGGTTTTTGGTACTCAATTGATGTGGTCAACAGGCGTGATAGATCTGACAGAAGTGCGCCAGCTCTCAAACACAGGCAGCATTTCAGGCGCTCTTTTGGGTGGGTTGATGTTTGGTGTTGGCATGATTCTGGCCCGTGGTTGTTCATCACGGCTGTTGGTGCTGTCTGCAAACGGTAATTTGCGCGCATTAACATCAGGCCTGATTTTTGCGGTGGCCGCCCAGGCAACTTTACATGGGTTTTTATCTCCCGTTCGCAATTACCTTGCCGGACTTTGGACCGTGAGCGATACAACCCTTTTAAATCTCTTATCAATGTTCAATTTACCAGATGGCAGCGGGCTGTTCTTAGGTGCCGCATTTTTAGCCGGCGCAATCTTTTTTGCCGCCTATAATAAGCTCAGCCCCATAGTATGGATTGGCGCCCTTGGCGTTGGTGCTGTTGTGGTTGCCGGTTGGGTATTTACCTATTCAATGGCGCAAAATTCATTTAATATTATCGCGGTCAAAAGCATGACCTTCACAGGCCCATCGGCTGATACACTTATGTTATTCTTAAGTCCTCCAGGCTCTATTATGAAATTTGATGTTGGTTTGGTTCCAGGCGTTTTCTTGGGATCATTCCTTGCTGCTTATTTTGCCAAAGAATTAAAGATCGTTGGCTTTACATCCGGGCTTTGCATGCGCCGCTATATTCTTGGTGCAACTTTCATGGGCTTTGGTGGCATGTTGGCTGGCGGTTGTGCTGTGGGTGCTGGTGTGACGGGCGGTTCTTTGTTTGCCTTAACCGCTTGGCTGGCGCTATGTGGCATGTGGGCAGGCGCTGCAATTGCTGATCGTTTGATTGATCGCGAGCAGGAAACCTGTGTGGCAACAGGCGTATCTTCACCAGCCGCGCCTTAATGCTAAAAATTCAAACAATAAAAAGCCGCGTTTGATTGAAATCAGACGCGGCTTTTGTATTTTTAAACGGTTTTAAATGTCTTTAATCACTGTTTCCAGCATACCGCGCACTTTTGTTGCTGTTTCAACAAGCTTCGCATTATCAATGGCTTGCATAGAGGCAACAGGATCAATGGCAGAAACTTCAACTTTGCCGTCAACTTCCTGCACAATCACATTACAAGGCAACATCAAGCCAACATGAGGTTCAGCTTCAATCGCTCCCATGGCCAGTTTAGGATTACACGCCCCTAAAATGGTGTAAGGGCGAAAATCAGCATCAATCTTTTTCTTCAAAGTTGCTTTAACATCAATGGTGGTCAAAACCCCAAAACCGTTTTCCATTAAAACAGCGGTGGCGCGTTCAATAGCATCTTGGAATGAAAGGTCGACGGTTTTTGAAATATGGTAGCTCATGGCAAAGTCCTTTAAATTTTTGAAATGATGAAACTAAAATAAGGTGCTGTGTGAATAAAACAAGTGCGACCAATGGGGAAAACGAAACTCATATCCTTTGGTTTACCTAATGTTAGGTTTTTGCTAGCCTTATAGAGAAAAATTTAAGGCTTAAAGGAGTAGCATCATGGTATTTGGCTCACGTCAAACAGTTCCCAACATTCGTCACGAACGCCAATCAGGTATTTCAGATGATATTGATTTTGAAATCAAAGGTCATGAAATGCAATTTGTTGAGGTCGAACTTGACCCCGGTGAATCTGCCGTTGCTGAGGCTGGATCGATGATGTTCAAAGACCCTGATATTGAAATGACCACCGCATTTGGTGATGGTTCTGGCCAGGAAGGCGGTTTTATGGACAAACTGATGGGGGCCGGTAAACGATTAATCACGGGGGAAAGCCTGTTTACAACCGTGTTTACCCATCATGGGGCCGGCAAGGCACGTGTTGGTTTTGCTTCTCCTTATCCGGGCCATATTCTGGCGATTAAACTGGATGAGCTTGGCGGGCGTTTGATCTGTCAGAAAGATGCCTTTTTGTGTGCCGCCAAAGGGGTCTCCATCGGCGTTGCCTTTCAAAGGAAAATGATGACAGGTCTTTTTGGTGGTGAAGGTTTCATCATGCAGGATTTGCAAGGGGACGGCTGGGTTTTTGTCCATGTTGGCGGCACTTTGCTGGAACGTGAATTGGCTGCTGGTGAAGAGCTTCATATCGATACAGGTTGTGTGGCAGCCTATACCAGCGGTATTGATTTTGACGTTTTAAAAGCCGGCTCCATCAAAACCATGATGTTTGGTGGTGAAGGCATGTTCTTTGCTCGCCTTCGAGGACCTGGAAAAGTGTGGATTCAATCTCTACCATTCTCACGTCTGGCCGGGCGCATGTTTGCTGCCGCGCCTCAAGGTGGTGGCAACCATGTCGGGGAAGGCTCGGTCCTTGGTGGATTAGGCAACCTGCTTGACGGTGATTAAAGTGCATCGCGTTTACTTGAATCTATTTCAACGTGTCACGTGCTAAAGGAAAATTCACAAACAAAAAACGGGTTAGATTCTAGCAACCTAACCCGTATCGGTCTTAGTTTTAACTTTTAATATTAGCTATCAAGACCTTGATAGTAATCCATCAAAATCTTAGCCACTTCAGGGCGTGAAAATTCTTTTGGCGGGGCCATGCCTTTGCCAAGCATTTCACGAACAGCGGTACCAGACAACAGAACAAAGTCTTCTTTTGAATGGTCAGGGGCTTCGCGCATCATCACCACTTTATTGAGCTTTTTAGAATAAGCTGTGTGATCGGCTTCAAAAATTTCAATGTCTAATTCACCGTCTTTGATGTCGTGGAAAATTGTTTGGGCATCAAAGTCGCCATAATAGTCGCCAACACCGGCATGATCTCGGCCAACAATAAGATGTGTTGCGCCCATGTTTTGACGAAACACCGCATGCAGCACAGCTTCGCGTGGACCTGCATAGAGCATGTCAAAACCATAGCCCGTAACCATTGCGCTATTTTCAGGAAAGTAATGTTTGACCATGGTGCGGATGGCATCATCGCGAACGTCCGCTGGAATATCACCCTTTTTAAGCTTGCCAAGCAGCATGTGAATGACCAGACCATCAGCATTTAAGCGTTCCATGGCCATATGGCAAAGTTCTTCATGGGCGCGGTGCATGGGGTTGCGGGTTTGGAAAGCCACAACCTTGGACCAGCCACGCTTTCCAATTTCATCACGAATTTGCACGGCTGTGCGGAATGTATCACCAAAATCTGTTTCAAAATATGAGTAGTTCAGAACCTCGACTGGTCCTGACAGGCAAACCTTGCCCTGACCATTAAAAGCTGCAACGCCAGGATGTTCAGGATCATTGGTTGCGTAAACCTGTTTGGTCATTGTAGCCATGTCATCGTCAGAAAATTCTTCTACGGCTTCAACATTCATTACCGCTAAAATTGGATTGCCATCAACATTTGGATCTTTAAGGGCAATGCGATCACCAGCTTTAATATCACCGGCATCTTCCACTAGATTCAAGACCGGTGTTGGCCAGAACAAGCCGCTTGCAGTGTGCATGTTATCTGCCACTGAAAGTGCATCGGCTTTATTCATAAAACCTGTAAGCGGATTAAAATACCCGCCACCAAGCATAACTGCATTGGCCGCACTTGCAGAACTTAACATAATTGAAGGTAAGCTTTTGGCTTCTTCAAGTGTTGCGGCGCGCTTGGCATCGTCGCTAATAAACAAAGGGTTCAGCGTATCTGACCCGTGAGGCTTAATCATCTCAGCCATGTAATTTCTCCCGTTAAAGGCTCAAGGTTTAATTTTCAGGGAAATATTTAGCAAGGACTGCGCGACAAAGATAGAAAAATTAGCATTTAAGAATATGTTTCTGAAAGGAGAGGGATAAACATAGTTGTATTTTTATACAAAACCTCGTTTAGTTGATTTTTAAAAACATTATTTGGAACCTTGATGCAGCTTCTGGATTATATAACAATCGCCATTACAGCCGTTTTTGTCCTGGTATTTATGTTGCCAAAAATCCGTGACAACGCTTATTGGCGCGCCACTGTTACCCCGTTGGCTTCAATTATTGGTTCCGGGTTTTTGGTCATAGCGCCATTGCTGGGCAGTGTAGCAGGTAGCTACGCCTTTGTTGCAATGGCAGGTATCGTCGTGTTGGCTTATCTGATTGGCGGGGTTATTCGATTTAACATTCTCCATAGTGAAGCTATTGTTGAATCAGATCATGTCCCACGCGATTTAAATCTAATGGCTCGCACGTCAAATATGGCGTTAACCGTTGCTTATGTGATTTCGGTGGCTTTCTACATCAGACTGTTATCTTCTTTTGTTCTATCCATGACACCCCTAAAAACGGGACTATACGAAGACTGGCTGGCAACGGGCATTCTGGCTTTGATTGCCATTATTGGTTGGTTGCATGGTTTAAAAGGTCTTGAAACGGTTGAAACCATCTCCGTCTCAATCAAGCTGTCCATTATCG